>DATIQP010000155.1:0-3624 GCA_035470765.1 Polyangiaceae bacterium
CCTGCAGTGCCGCGCCAAGAAGGAGGCGGACGGCAGCTGGGTGCTCAACGGCACCAAGTGTTGGATCACGAACGCCTCGTTCGCGAGCTTCTACGTCATCTTCGCCACCGAGAACCCGGAGCTCAAGCACAAGGGCATCGGGGCGTTCATCGTGGAGCGCGATCAGAAGGGCGTCAGCGTGGGCGAGCACGAGGACAAGCTCGGCCAGCGCGCGAGCGACACCAACACGGTCATCCTCGAGGACGTGCGCGTCCCCGCCGCGCAAGTTCTCGCGCTGCCGGGCCAGGGCTTCAAGCTGGCGATGGAGACCTTCAACCAGACTCGCCCCGACATCGGCGCCATCGCCTGCGGCATCATCCGGCGCTGCCTCGACGAGAGCGTGGCCTACGCCAAGGAGCGCAAGGCGTTCGGCGTGCCCATCGCGCAGCACCAGCTCGTTCAGGCGATGATCGCCGAGATGGCCATCCGCTACGAGGCGACGTATCTGCTCGTGAAGAAGGCCGCGTACAACCTCGACCGCGGCGTCCGCAACCCGATCGTCTCGAGCTTCGCCAAGGCGTTCGGCGCCGACGCGGCGATGCAGAGCGCGATCGACGCGGTGCAGGTCTTCGGCGGCAACGGGTACGTCAAGGACTACCCGGTCGAGAAGCTGATGCGCGACGCGAAGATCCTCCAGATTTACGAGGGCACCGCCCAGGTGCAGCGCCTCGTCATCGCGCGCAACCTGCTCGCGTGATGCGCGCGGGCGCGCCGCTCGTGCTCCTCGGGGTCCTCGGTTGCGCCGGCGGGCCCAGGGACACGCTCGACCCGAGCCACGACGTGCGCGTGAGCGACGCCGGAGGGCCGCAGGCGAGCGACGGCTACGCATACGTGGCGCGCAGGCCTCTCGTGGCGCTCGCGCTCGCCGAGGCGCGCAACATCGGCGAAGAGGAGGCGCGCAAGGTGCTCGACCACGCCGCGGACGGCGCCTCCGCTTGCTTCGACCGCTTCTCGCGGGAGGGCCACCTCACGCAGGGCGCGGCGCGGATCATCGTCCCGGTGGACGACGCCGGGATCGTCGGCCAGCCCCTCGTCAAGTTCTCCGCCGAGCAGGGAGCGGCCGTCCAGGGGATGCTCTGCGTGGTCGCGTCGCTCCGCATGGCGGGCTTCACGCCCACCGCCCCCGGCGGGCCGCAGCGCGCGATGGCGATCGAGGTCGCGTGGGGGCCGGACGTGGCCGCGCCCACCGCCCCGGGCCAGAGATGAACAACGACAACCGCATGGAGCGCGGCCTCTCGGTGAGGCGCGTCGGCGGCGGCCTGCACCCGCTGAGCGATTTCTACCACACGCTCATGCGGGCCAGCTGGCCGACGACGTTCGGCGTCGTCTTCGGCGCCTTCTTGGCGATCAACGCGCTCTACGCCCTGGTGTACATGTCGCTCGGCGCGGGCGTCGAGGGGATGCGGGGCGGCAGCTTCGAGGATGCCTTCGACTTCAGCGTGCAGACCCTCGCGACCATCGGCTACGGCAAGATGGCGCCGGTGTCCCGCGTCGCGCACCTGGTCGTCATGATGGAGGCCTTCACCGGCATGCTGTTCGCGGCCCTCACCACGGGCCTCGTCTTCGCCAAGTTCTCGAGACCCACCGCGCGCGTCGTCTTCAGCCGGGTGGCGCTGATCACGCCGTACGAGGGCGTGCCGACGCTCCAGTTCCGGATGGCGAACGCGCGAGGAAACCGCATCGTTCAGGCCAGCATCCGCGTGACGACGTCGCGCAACGTCCGCACGGCCGAGGGCGAGACGATGCGCCGGCTGCTCGACCTGAAGATGCTCCGCAGCGACTCCGCGATGTTCGCCATCACCTGGACGGCGTACCACCCGCTCACCGAGGACAGCCCACTCTTCGGGGCGACGCCCGAGTCGATCCAGCGCGACCGCGTCGGCCTCGTCGTGACGCTCATCGGCCTCGACGAGACCATCTCGCAGACGGTCCACGCGCGCCACAGCTACGACCACGACCAGATCGTCTTCGGCGGCCGCTTCGTCGACGTGCTCAGCGAGAACGCCGACGGCAGCCGCACGCTCGACCTCGGGAAGTTCCACGACTTCGTCCCCACCGACGGCGAAAAAGTCGCGCCGCAAACCGGATCGTAGGGGCTAGCTCGCTCGCCGCGGGCAAGACGCCGCGCTCGCGCGCCAGCATCGCCGCATCTTTACGCTGGTAGCGGTATGTAGCTGTTTTTCTTGCTACAATTGTCGACGCTGAGTCGAGTCTGCGTAGAATCACACTCGCGCGGGGTGGTGGTTTTCGTCAGGAGGCTGTCCGTGAAGAACTTCGTCGGGCTTGCGCTTGTGCTCCCTCTCATCGCCTGCTCTGGTCAACCCTCGGGGTGGAACACCGACGCCGGAGACGACGGCGCGACGCCCCTCGACGACGCAGGCAATCCGATCGTCGACGACTCGGGCAACCCACCGCCGCCGACGACCAACACGCTCGCGACGGGCCTGCCCATCACGGACATCGCGGTCTACCAGGCCGTCAAGGTCACGGTCGTCAAGAGCGGGTCCCCGATCTCTACGAACTCCCGGAACGCGCCCGTCGTGGCGGGCCGAGACGGCCTCGTGCGCGTCTTCGTCAAGCCCACCGCTCCGTTCACCCACGCGATCACGGGCGTGCTGACCATCACCACCGGCGGCGTGCCGCACGTCGTCACCGCCACCCTGACGCCGAAGGCCCAGTCGACCGACGCCGCCTTCTCGAGCACCTTCAACTTCAACGTCACGGGCGCCTCCTTCGCCGCCGACACGACGTACCTGGTCCAGCTGAAGGACCCGCAAGGGACGGGCACGGGCGACACGAGCGCGCAGTTCCCGACGAGCGGCAGCGCCACCGCGCTCGGCGTGCAGAGCTCCGGGCCGAACGTGCTGATCAAGCTCTTCCCGGTCATGGTCAGCGGAGGCATCCCACCGTCCACCGGCTCCCTCGACGTCAGCGCCTACCAGCGCATCGTCCAGAGCCTGTACCCGACGCCGCAGGTGACGATCACCGTCATGTCCCCGGTCAACTACCCCTACGCGGCGCCCCAACCCGACGGCACCGGTTGGGACACGATGCTCAACTGGATGATCCAGAAGCGCGCCAGCGATCCGTCGCCCAACGTCTACTACTACGGCGGCTTCGCGCCCGCCTCCGACTTCGGCTCGTACTGCTCGAGCGGGTGCGTCGCCGGGCTGAGCAGCATCCCGAACGGCCCCTCCGACTCCCAGATGAAGGCCAGCGTCGGCCTCATGTTCGGCGGCAACTCCTCCGATGACCTGGCGACCGGGCAGACGATGGCCCACGAGATCGGCCACACGCACGGGCGAGAGCACTCGCCGACATCCTATAACCCGCAGCTCGGCTGCATCACCCCGCAGAGCCTCGACCCGAGCTATCCGTACGCGAACGGCAGCATCAACACCTGGGGCTGGGACATCACCTCGAGCAGCCTCGTCGATCCGTCGAAGTACTTCGACGTGATGGGCTACTGCCAGCTCGACTGGATCAGCGACTACACGTACAAGGCCCTGTTCAACTGGATCGCAGCGGACAACGGCCTCGACATGGTCGGCCAGATGACGCCGGGGACGTACCGGATGGTCACGG
>DATIQP010000156.1:0-5043 GCA_035470765.1 Polyangiaceae bacterium
CGCCCTCGCCGCGACCCTCCGCCACCCGCTCGCGGGCCAGCTCGCGCGCTACGCGCTCGGCGAGACCGCGACCGAGCTGCGCCGGGCGGCCGGGACCCTCTGGAACCAGCCCTGACCGCCGATCAAGAGCGCGCCAGGGCCGCGCGGCGGGCTGGGGCGAAGAAGCTGAGCCGGAGCCAGCTCGGGAAGCCGCGGACGAGCGCCGGCGGACCCTCGAGCCGGATGGCGCCGGCGCGGATGGCCGCCGGGAACGGGACCTCGCCGAGCCAC
This sequence comes from Polyangiaceae bacterium, assembly GCA_035470765.1. Lineage (GTDB taxonomy): Bacteria > Myxococcota_A > Polyangia > Polyangiales > Polyangiaceae > DASXHD01. Next base: position 271 of record DATIQP010000156.1, read on the forward strand.
ACCTGCGCCATCGCCTTCGGGGTCGCGCTCACGCGCAGATCGACGTCGAACCCCGGGTTGGTGAGACAGAGCTCGATCTCGTCGCTCTTGAAGTGGAGGAAGAAGCGATCCTTGCCGCGCGGCGCGCCGCGAAAATCCATCTGCACGAGCACGGGCTCGCCGGGGATGGAGTCGAGGTCGATGCGCCGCCGGATGTCCCACATGAGGAGGCCGACGTCGACGTCCTCGCTCTTCAGCTTGCGACTCGCCCAGCGAGCGCCCCAGTTGCCGCACTCGATGACGATGGGGCCGAGCTCTCGACCGGCCTCCGTGAGCCGGTAGCCGCCGCGGAAGCGCTCCACCACGCCGGCGTCGCACAGCGACTCGAGGCGCTGCGCGAGCACGCTGCGGCTCATCAGCGGCACGCCCTTCTGCAGGTCGGTGAAGCGCGAGCTGCCCTCGAGGAGCTCCCGGATCACCAGCAGCGTCCAGCGCTCGCCGAAGACCTCGAGAGCCTGCGCCACCGGGCAAAACTGTCCGTATCCCTTCATGGGTGCATCCTACAGCGTGGTTCGAAAATCGTACTAGCCCGAGCCGGGCCGGCGTCCACATGATGACGGCATGGCAACGACGCAGACCACCGATTGGGTAGCGAAGGCGAGGGACATCGGACCGGCGCTGGCGGAGGGCGCCGCGAGGCGCGACCTCGAGGGTACGTTCGCGGGCGAGGGATACGCGCTGCTGAAGAGGGAGCGCTTCTTCTCGATGGGCGTTCCCGCAGAGCTCGGCGGCGGAGGCGCGGGGCACCGCGAGCTCTGCGACACGATCCGCGAGATCGGCCGCCACTGCGGCTCCACCGCCCTCGCCTTCTCGATGCACTCGCACCTGGTCGCAGCGACGGTGTGGAAGCACCTCCACGGCCAGCCGGGCGAGGCCTGGTTGCGCAAGGTGGCCGCCGACGAGACCGTGCTCCTCAGCACCGGCGCCTCCGACTGGATCGACTCCAACGGAACCATGGAGAAGGTCGAAGGCGGCTACCGGGTCACGGCACGGAAGGTCTTCGGCAGCGGAGGCCCCGCCGCCGGCGTCATCATCGCGAGCGCCCGGTACGACGACCCGCAGGCCGGGCCGCAGGTGCTCCACTTCTCGGTGCCGGTGTCCGCCGAGGGCGTGACCTTCGCGAACGACTGGAACACCCTCGGGATGCGCGCCACCGGCTCGAACACGGTCCTGATGGAGAAGGTGTTCGTCCCCGAGCAGGCCGTCAGCGTTCGCCGCCCGCGAGGCCAGTGGCATCCGTCGTGGAGCGTGGTGCTCACGGTCGCAGCGCCGATCTACATGTCCCCGTACGTGGGGATCGCCGAGGCCGCGAGCGAGAGCGCGCTGGCGAGCGCCGCCAAGAAGGCCGACGCGTCCTACGTGCCCTATCTGGCCGGCGAGCTTCAGAACCTGCTCGTGCAGACGCGACTGGCGTGGAGGGGCATGCTCGACAACGCCGCCGGCTACGACTTCAAGCCGACGCTGGACCAGGCCAACACCGCGCTCATCGGAAAGACCTTGTGCGCGAAGGCCGCCATCGCCACCGTGCAGAAGGCGATGGAGCTCGCCGGCGGCCCCGGGTTCTTCCGCGGCCCGCTCGAGCGCATGCTCCGCGACGCCTGCGCCGCGCCGTATCACCCGCTGCCGGAGAAGCGCCAGCTCCAGTTCACCGGGCTGATCGCCCTGGGTCGGGATCCGATCACGGGCGCACGAGCTTGATCGCCTTCTCAGGACACGCCGTCACGCACTTGCCGCACGCCTGGCACGCCGACGCTCGCGGCGTGTAGGCCGTCTTGCGGCCGTGGGCGACGCTCTTGAGCTTGGCGAGCACACCGATCCGGGCGAAGTCGGCGTCGTCGATGCGGCGGACCTCGAAGACGTCGTACGGGCAGACGCGGACGCAGTCGGCCTTGCCCTCGCACTTCGAGCGATTGATCTCGGGCACGAGCTCGCCGGGCTCGGCCCGGCACTCGGGAGAAGGCGACGCGACCATGGGCAACGATGATCGCACAGCTCGTCGCCTTCAGGGGCCGCTGCCGCAGAAGACGTTCACGAAGCTCGCCAGGTCCGACGCGGACTGCGGGAAGCAGCCGAGCACCTTCGCCGTCGCGGCGTCGGGTTGAATCGCGGCGCATTGCGGGGCTGCATCGACCTTGTCGACGTACGCCTTACACTCGGCCTGCATCGCGGTGTTGACGCAGGTCGAAAAATCCGAGCTCGCACCACCTACTGTGCTGCACGTGGCGCACGAGTAGTCCTCGCAGCCGTAGGCGTCGCCGAGGATGTCACCGCATGACCCCGCACCTCCGGCCTGTTTCTCCTGCGAGACCTGACCGAGCTCGAGGTCGACGCAGCCGGGGATGTTGATCGAGCAGGAGCTCAGGGCCGTCGACGTGCACACGAGCGCGCCCCACGCCGGCGCCGACTGGAGCGTGAAGACGCAGCCGAGGCACGCGCCCGCGTCCGGCTCGCCGCCCTTCCAGGCGTCGCACGTCTGCTGCGTCGCGCTCGCGCTCAAGCAGGCCGTCACGAAGCCGGAGATCTCGCTGGGACTGCAAGCGTTCGGCGACACGACCGGCGGCGATGTCGGGGTCGGGGTGTAGCCGCTCACGTCGCACAGCTCACAGCACAAGGACGAGCCGCCGCAGCCGCCGCAGCCGGCATCGATCTGGCACGCGCCGAGATAGGCGACCGGAGCGGAAGAACCGCCGTTGCAGACCGCGACGGGCGTTCCGCTGCAGGAGCACGCGGGCATGGCCTTGCATGCTCCCGGGCTGGCGGCGGGCAAGCAGTGCAGCGTCGCCGAGCAGCCGGCGGACGCCGGATAGAGGCATTGCGTTCCGGTCGGGCAATCGGCGGACGACTTGCACGGCGTCGAGACGAACGCGTCACTGCCGGCGTCCGTCACGGCGCCGTTGCTCGAGCAGCTCGTCGGCACCATCACCGCGCAGAGCGCGATCCACCCGACGTGCGGCGCCCACCTCATCATCACGCCCTTACCGTAGCAGTTGCGACTCGGCGGAACCGGCTAGCCCCTGTTCGAGGCAGAGTTCTGGTTGCAGAATTTTGGAAAAGCCTTTCGATTGCCATGGTTTGCGAACCGCCATCGGTCACTGCGTGTAGACTGCAAGCAGGCTCAGTTTCCGAGCTGGTAGCGATAGATCCCGAGGACCCTGGCGAGCGGCCCGATGTGCCGCATCCACCGCACGCGCGAGAGGCACGGCTCGGGCCGGTCGAGCGGGAACCACTCCTCGAGCATGCGAATGCCCTCGCCCCACTTCTCGAGATCGCGCCCGCGCCGGAGCTGGGCGTGGACGTCGCGGCTCGTCTGCGAGTGAGCGCCGGCGGACCGGAGCACGACGCCGCCGAAAGCGCCTTGCTTGGTCGCCGCGGCTCCCCGATCAGGGAGCGGGCGAGCCGTCGGGGTGGACGGCGAAGCGGAACGACGTGTCGGGGGAGTTGGTCTGGTAGTCGTGCATGTCGACCTGCACCGCCCCGTCGCTCCGCTGCGTCACCATGCCGTAGCCGTAGTTCTGCGCGGTGGTGAGGGGCGCGCCGCCGTTGCCGATGATCACCTCGCGGGGATTCGAGGTCGAGTGATAGTACTCGTGCGAGTGGCCCACGATGGCCAGCGTGTACGGGTGCTTGGCCATGATCGCCTCGCTCGGCGTAACCCCCGGCGCGGTGTTGGCGGAGGCCGGCTCGTGACGGATGACGAAGGTGTAGGTCGTCGGCTGCGCGAGCGCCGAGTCGAGCCACGCCGCCTGGGTCGCGTCCCAGGCGTTCGCCGCGACGAACACGAACTTCGCCGTCCATGAGCTGTCCGGGGCGTCGACTTCGATGGTGTAGTACGGCGTCGTCTTCTGGATGGGCCCGAGCAGCATGCTCATGAACGCCTGGTAGTTGTTCGTCATGCCGTTGGCGTTGCCGGATCCGCAGTTGCTCGCCGTGCCACCGGTGCACTCGTGGTTGCCCATCGTGGGAAACTGCAGGCCGGCGTACGAGCCCCGCGCCGCGAGGTAGAGCTGGAGCTGCGCGGTGGCCTGCGAGCCGTACGGATTGGAGAACTGATAGTCGCCGGTCGACACCACGAAGGGCGGCGAAGGCGCCATCGCCGAGAGGTCCGCGAAGATCTTGGTGATGACCGCCGTCGGATAGTGGGCCGTGTCGTCCTCGGTCGCGGGGCGGGTGTCGCCGACGACGGCGAAGAAGAGCGTGGGCTCGGTGCCACCGTCCGGCCCGATGCTCGCGCCCGCGTCGGCTCCGCCGTCCGGCTCCGGACCGCAGGTCGTGCTCTGGGGGTCGACGCAGGCGTTCGTCGTGGCGCCCGCCGTGGTGGTGACGGGCATGCATTGCTGCGCGCCGCTGCACTCGTCGCCGTTCGGGCAGGCCGTCGCGCAGTACGACGCGCCGCCGAGAGCGGCGCACACGCCGTTGCTGCAGTCCGAGTCCTGCGTGCACGGGGTGCACGGGTTCGCGGTCGATCCGCACGAGACGCCCCACGCAAGGACGCCAGCCCACAAGAGGAAGGAACTACGCAGAAAGGCCTCGCTTCGAGCGGGCCACGCGTGGCCCACGCCTTCTAGATACCACGTTCGGCCGCGCCGCGCCGATCAGCCCGGCCCCGGTCGCACGCCGTCGGAAGAGGCGTACTCTGCGTCCCATGCGCCTTCGCCCGCTCGCTCCCCTCGCCCTCGCCGCGCTCTCCGCCGCGTGCGCCTCGGCGGCTCCCCCACCGGCCGCGCCCGCCGCGCC
>DATIQP010000157.1:0-6011 GCA_035470765.1 Polyangiaceae bacterium
CTGGCCCTGCGCCGAGCCCCTTCGACGCGCTCACGGGGCTCGCGAGCTTGCTCCACATCCCGCGGATGGGAATGCTCGGCGCGGCGTGGGCCACGGTGATCGCGCGGCTGGTGGTGCTCATCCCCATCGCGTGGGTCGGCGTGCGCCGCTTCCGCGTGGGCCTGCCGCCGCGGGGCCAGGTGCGACCGGACCTCGGCGAGATGCGGCGCATCCTGAGAATCGCCTGGCCGACGAGCGCGCAGTTCGTGCTTCGCATCGGAGCCGGGCTGCTCGTCAACTCGCTGGTCGCGCGCTACTTCACCACCGCCACCGATCAGACGGCAACGACCGCCATGGGCCTCGTCTTCCGCCTCGACACCATGGCCGTCTTCGTCGCCATGGGCTGGGGCAGCGCCGCGCAGACGTTCGTCGGCCAGAACCTGGGCGCGAAGCTGCTCGCGCGCGCGCGGCGGAGCGGCTGGCTCACCGCGGGCTACGACGCGATCAACAACCTGCTCCTCGTCCTGCTCGTGCTCTTCGCCGGCGAGCGCCTGCTGCGCCTGTTCGACAACGACGACGCGCCGGTGGGCATCGCGATGCTTTACCTGGTCAACGTCGCGCCCAGCTACCTCGGGCTCGGGCTCGGCGTCGTCCTCGGCAACGCCATGGCCGGCGCCGGCGCGACGCGCACCACGCTCGCCGTCGATGCGATCGTCCTCCTCGGCATCCAGACCCCTCTGTGCGTGCTTGCCGTCGCCGCCTTCCACGCGGACCTGGCTGGACTGTTCCGGTGCGTCGCAGCGACAAGCTGGCTCGGCGCTGCCCTCTACGCGCTCGTCTACGTGCGCGTTCCGTGGCTGTCTCGTACGCCAGAGCCGACCGCCACGCCGCCAGGCTGAGCCGTCGGGGGGAGACATTGCGAACGGGCGTGGCTCCGAGGGCGACCTTGGGGTATGTTCTCGGAGTTCATGGGCCGGGCGGCATCTTCCCTTCGAGAGACCCAGGCGGGAGCCAGGGACTCGGTCGCGCCAAGCGCGCCTCACGAGACGGCCACGCATTTCGCGACGGCGTCTCACGACGCGCTGTTCCAGGCACAAACCGAGCACCGCTGCGACGTCTGCGGCGCGGAGCTGGAAGCCGACGAGGACGCGGGCTGGGCGATCGGCGGCTCCGGCATGTTCGTCTGGGCACGCGGCGACGACGTGCGCCGGGAGAACGCCCCGCTCTGCGCGGAGTGCGGCACGGCGGTCTTCGCGAGCGCCATCGGCCGCTTCGAGCTCGACGACGAAGAATAGCTACTGGAGCGGGCGCTCGTCGTCGTCGTGCGGATACTTGCGCCGCAGGTGCTCGAGGCACGTGGCTCGCAGCGCGGGGAGCACGGTCGTCGACTCGACCACCAGACGCAGCTCGTGACGGAGTAGAAGGCTCGCGAGCGGCAGCGCGAGATCGATCGGCGAGAACGGGTTCAGGATCAGCGCGAGGCGCACGCGCGGCCGGTGAGCCCAGCGCGGCGTACGCGCCACCTCCGCGAGCAGATCGGGGTGCGAGGGAGTGCGCGCGACGAAGCGCACGACGTCGTCCTCGGTCAGGCGCGGGTTCGACAGGACGCCACGAATGACGTCCGGGTGCGGGTCGGCGAGCAGCCGCTCGAGCAGGCCGCGATCCGGACGCCGCGCGAGCGACTTGCGCTCGCCGAGCGTGAGCGGCCTCCCGTAGCCGTAGTCCGGCGGCCGTTGCGACCTCGGAGAGATGGGCGCTCCGCTCCGCGCGGGACGCCGCAGCAGCCGGTCGAGGGTCACGAGGCCCGCGCCGGCGATCTCCTCGCGGAGGCGCTGCACGAGCTCCGAGAGGCGCACGTCGTTGAGCGCGTCGACGACGGCCACGAGGGCCTCCTTGGCCATCGCGTCGCCCTGCTCCGCCCTCAGCGCGAGCTCGTCGAGCGCGGGCGCGAGGGCGGCCGCGTCGGCGCGGAGGAAGAGGTCGACCGCGTAGTCGCGCCGGAGCGTGCCGTGGCCCAGGGAGACGATCGCGCGCGCCAGCCGGCCATCCATCTCAGAAGCCGAGATCGTGATTCCCGCCGCCTGCGGGCTTTGCCGTGCTCTGCGCGCCCGCCGTCGGGCGAGCGCCCGCGGTCTGGTGCGTGCCCGCGCTCGCGTGGCCGGAGTGGACCGTCGGAGCGCCGGCGTGGGCCGCGGAGGGCGCAGCCGTCTCCGACGCCGCGGGCGCGGTGGAGGCCGCGGGCGCGGCGGTGGTGGCCTCGACCGGCGCGGCGGCGGAGGCGGTCGCCGTCTCGGTGGGCGTCGCCGCGGTCGACACCGTCGTGGGCGTCGCGCTCGCCGCGGCGTTGCCGCCCTTCTTCATGGCGATCGCGATGCCGCCGCCGATCAGGCCGAGCGCGATCACGCCGATGGCGACGAAGACGAGCGGCGAGATCTTCGCCGGCGGCACGACGGCCGCCGAGTGGGCGAAGGGCGTCGGGGCCGCGGGCGCCGCCACCGGCATGGGCATCCCTCCCGGCGGGCCGAGCGGGTTGGGCGTGTTCAGCGGGTTGGGCGTGTTCAGCGGGAGCGTCGCGCCGCGAATGGCCGCGTGCACCTCCCGCGGCGACATGAGCTCCGTGGCCACGCCCTGCCCGAGCGCCGACGCGAGCCCGTCCGAAAGCTCCTTGGCGGTCTGGAAGCGGTCCTTCGGATCGCGAGCGCACGCCTTGGCGAACCAGGCGTCGAAGCCCGGCGGCAGCCCCTGCCGCACCTGCGACGGCACCGGCAGCGGCTTGACCATGATCTGCATGAGCAGGTCGCCGAGGGAGTCGCTCTCGAACGGCCTCGTCCCGGTCAGGCACTCGAACGCGATGACGCCGAGCGCCCAGAGATCGGCGCGCCCGTCGATGGACTTGTGGCCCTGCGCCTGCTCGGGGCTCATGTAGTAAGGCGTCCCGAGCATCGCGCCGGTCTTCGTGTTGCCTCCGATGTCGAGGTTGGGGTTCTTGCTCTTGGCGATGCCGAAATCGAGGATCTTGACGATCTCGCGGTCCTCGTCGCGCACGAGGAACAGGTTGTCCGGCTTGAGATCGCGGTGGACGATGCCCTGCTGGTGCGCCTTTCCGAGCGCGCGGCACACCTGCGACATGATGGCGTTCATCTCGCCCGGCGCGATCACCCCCGCCTTGGCGATTCGCTTGCTCAGCTCCTCGCCGTCGAGCAGCTCCATCGCGATGAAGGGCATCCCTTCCCAGATGTCGTGATCCAGGATCTGGACGACGTTCGGGCTGCGGAGGGCCGCCGCGGCCTTGGCCTCACGCTGGAACCGGCCCTGCATCTCGGGGACCGCGGCGAAGTCGCCCTCGATGAACTTCACCGCGCAGGGGATGTCGAGGGCGAGGTGCGTGGCGTGCCACACCGACCCCATCCCCCCGCGGCCGAGCAAATGATTGAGCCGGAACTTGCCGGCCACCACGACGTTCTCGGCGAGCTGCATAGCCTTCTCCGCATACGAGTCTATCCGGCCGCGCGCCAGGGGCTCAAGGGCTCACGCGATTCCCACCCCTTGAAAAGTCATCCCTTCCTGCGCAAGCTCTCAGTTCGGACATGTCCAACCACCGAGCGGCCTGGGCCGCCACGTCCAATCCGAACAAGCCCGGCGGCAACGACGAGCGGCCTGGAGCCCCTGGAGGCGGGACCCGCGAAGAGGTCGACGTCAAGGTCCGCCCCAAGGCCGAGACGCCGCGTCGATTCAAGGTGCTCTTCCACAACGACGACTACACGACGATGGAGTTCGTCGTGCTCGCGCTGATCCAGTTCTTCCACAAGAACGAGACCGAGGCGACGCACATCATGCTGACCGTCCACAAGAAAGGCAGCGCTGTCGCGGGCGTGTACACGCGAGACGTGGCAGAAACCAAGGTGGCGAAGGTCACGGATTTCGCCCGCGACCACGGCATGCCGCTGCTCGTCACGGCCGAGCCGGAATCGGAGAGCTAGAGAGATCATGAGAATCAGTCCCGAAGTCGAGATCGCGCTCTCCGTCGCCGCCACCGAGGCGCAGCGGCGCCGCCACGAGTACATCACCATCGAGCACCTGCTCTATGCGCTGCTCTTCGACGACGCGACCGCGAGCGTGGTTCGGCACGCCGGCGGCGACGTGAAGGCGCTCCGCCAGAAGCTCGAGGGTTTCCTCGACGATCTCGAGGCCCTCGACGAGGGCAACGAGGTTACCCCCACGCCCTCGCTCGGCGTGCAGCGTGCGATCCGGCGCGCGGCGATGCACGTGCAGTCGAGCGGCAAGGACGAGGTGAAGGGCTCGAACGTTCTCGTCGCCCTCTTCGCCGAGACGGACTCGTTCGCGGTGAGCGCGCTCGAGTCGCTCGGCGTGACGCGCCTCGACATTGTCTCGTACATCTCGCACGGCACCTCCAAGCTCGAGGGCGCGGACAGCGGCGAGATCACGGGCGACCCGCGCAAGACCGACGCGCAGGGCGACGGCGCGCTGAAGAGCCCGCTCGAGTCGTTCACGGTCCTGCTCAACAAGGAGGCCGCCGAAGGTCGGATCGATCCGCTCGTCGGGCGGCAGCGCGAGGTCGCGCGCATCATCCAGATCCTCGCCCGCCGCAAGAAGAACAACCCGGTGCTGGTCGGCGACTCGGGCGTCGGCAAGACGGCCATCGTCGACGGCCTCGCCCTCGCGGTGCACGAGGGGCGCGTGCCCAGGGCGCTCGAGGGCTCGCAGGTCTACTCGCTCGACATGGGCGCGCTGCTCGCGGGCACGCGCTACCGGGGCGACTTCGAGGAGCGCCTCAAGGCCGTGCTCAAGGCCCTCAAGGAAGTGCCGCGCGCCATCCTCTTCATCGACGAGATCCACACCATCGTCGGCGCCGGCGCCACGAGCGGCGGATCGATGGACGCATCGAACCTGCTCAAGCCCGCGCTCGCCTCGGGCAACCTCCGCTGTATCGGCTCGACCACGTTCGAGGAGTACCGCTCGCACATCGAGAAGGACCGCGCCCTCGCTCGTCGCTTCCAGCGGGTCGAGGTGCTCGAGCCTTCCGAGGAGGAGACGAAGCTCATCCTCAAGGGCCTCAAGCCCAAGTACGAGGCCTTCCACGGCGTCACGTACACGGACGAGGCCGTCGAGCAGGCCGCCGCGCTCGCCGCCAAGTACCTCACCGATCGCCGCCTGCCCGACAAGGCCATCGATCTGCTCGACGAAGCCGGCGCCGCCGTGAAGCTCGCCGGCCTCGGCACCCCCGTCGCGGCGACGGGCGCGGAGCCGTTGATCGTCAGCGTCACCGACGTCGAGACCGTGCTCGCACGCATGGCGCAGATCCCGCCGCGCACCGTCCAAAGCGACGACAAGGAGAAGCTCCGCAGCCTCGAGACCGACCTCGAGGGCGTCGTCTTCGGCCAGCAAGAGGCGATCCACCAGCTCGCCTCCGCCATCAAGCTCTCGCGGGCCGGGCTGCGCAGCCCCGAGAAGCCCATCGGCTGCTTCCTGCTCACGGGACCCACCGGCGTCGGCAAGACGGAGGTCGCCAAGCAGCTCGCGCGCATCCTAGGCGTCTCGTTCCTGCGCTTCGACATGAGCGAGTACATGGAACGCCACTCGGTGTCGCGGCTCATCGGCGCCCCCCCGGGCTACGTGGGCTTCGACCAGGGCGGCCTCTTGACCGACGCCGTCACCAAGACCCCGCACGCGGTGCTCTTGCTCGACGAGATCGAGAAGGCACACGGCGACGTCTTCAACATCCTGCTCCAGGTGATGGACCACGGCCGGCTCACCGACAACAACGGCAAGAGCGCCGACTTCCGCCACGTCATCCTCCTCATGACGAGCAACGTCGGCGCACGCGATCTCACGCGCCGCATGGTGGGCTTCGGCGGCGGCCGGAGCGTGGGCGACGCGGACCGCGAGTTCAAGCTCATGTTCAGCCCCGAGTTCCGCAACCGCCTCGACGCGCGCATCGCCTTCAACTCGCTCTCCAAGGAGACGATGGGCAGCATCGTCGACAAGTACATGAAGGAGCTCGCCGCACAGCT
>DATIQP010000158.1:0-10707 GCA_035470765.1 Polyangiaceae bacterium
GCGACGTGTACACTCCCGTTTCGCTGCCGTGCCCGAGGAGGGCTCACGAGGGCCAATAGGTGGATAGCGATCTCGCAGACGCCGTAGAGAGCCTGAAGGGCGTATTCAGCAGGCGAAAACTGGAAGCCACCTTTGGCAAGGCGCCACCCGCCGTGGTGGACTCGCTGAAGAAGCAGCTCCGTGTGCCGTCGCGGTACCGAGCGTTTCTCCTCGACGCCAACCCCATCAAGGTGGAAACGTTGACGCCCGTCGAGCGCGTGCGGCTCATCCCCGCCGAGGAGCTCGTCAGGGCGCAGAGCGCCGTGACGGCGCCGAGCGAGGGCCACGCGCCCCTCGACTGGAAGAGCTCCTGGGTCGTCGTCGGCGAGAGCTCGCTGCTGGGCGATCCCTACTTCCTCGATCTCTCGAAGCTAGACCCCGAGGGTGACTGCCCAGTCTACACGGCGATGAGCGGCCAGGACCGCTGGGTGCCGACGCTGGCCGCGTCGAGCTTCGCTCAGTTCCTGCGCATCCTCGCGACGGCGATGGAGATCGCCGCGGGCTTCGGCGACGCGATCATGGACGACGAGGACGAGGACAGCTTCCGCGAGGCGCTCGGTCCGAAGGTGAAGGTCATCGACGCAGCCGCGCTGCGCGCGGGCCACTGGACGTAGACGCTACTTCCACCGCGGGTTGTGGTCCCCCACGATCGCGAGGTAGTCGGGCATCGTCGCGCCGAGCGTCCCCGCGCGGGAGCGGGCGACCTCCGCGTACGCGGGCAGCTGCTCCACCATCCGCCGCAGATCGTCGGCGCTCGGCACGCGCTCGCGCTCGGCCCACGCCGCGAGCGCCTCGCCGAGCTCGCGCACGCCGCTGCCGCGCAGGTGACCGCGCTTGGCGAGATCCAGGTAGCTGCGCGCGAGCGCGTCGCCGTCGAAGCGGTGCATGACGACGAGCTCGACCGCGACCCGCAAGACCCCTTCCGGAGAAAGCCGCCCGTCCTCGTACAGGACGAACGCCGCCTGCAGGTAGTTGTAGAAGGGCACGAGCCGCGCCCCGTAAATGCGGAAATCGTCCGGCGGCGTCTGCCTTTCGAGGTGGATCAAGATGCGCTGCACCGCGTCCACGTGATCGATCCGAGCCGCGCAGCCGAGCAGCTCCTCGACGACGTCATCGTAGACGCGACCGCGATGGCAGACCGCGATGAGGGTGCGCTCGTCCACGCGCCCCGCGACGACGTCGGCGTAGAGCGAGTAGACGAACGCGTCGGCCTCGGCGTCGTCGCCGAAGAGCGTCTCCTCGGGCGCCTTCGCCCCCGCTGGCACGCTCAGCGCGGCGCGCAGCCGGAGCAGCGCGGGCAGCTTGTAGCCGAGCTGATCGCGCACCGCTCGAAACCGCAGCCGCAGCACGTTGCTTAGGTTCGGCTTGAGCGTGAAGCTCTCCCACGTGATGCCGTCGAGGCGCAGCTTGTCCTCGAGCCGCTTTCGCATCTGCTCGGGCGAGCCGGACAGGATGTGCACCGAGATCCCGGCGCGCACCATCTCCCGGAGCAGCGTCGACGCGCCAGGGTTGGTGCGCTTCTCGTCGGGGCGCTCGAGGGCAGTCCGCACGAGGTCGCGCAGCGTGTCGAACTCGGTCCGGAGGTAGGTCTTGTCGAGATCCCACCGCGCGATGTGCGACGGCAGCGCGGGCGCCTTCGTTTCGGCACCTTCGGCGGCGCGCGGCTCCTTGGCGCGCGGCGGCCGGCTGCTGGGGCGCTTCTTCTTGTCGCTCGATTTCCTGGCGCTCACACGCTCACCTTAACGCCGGACGGCGCAGAGCGCCTCGCCACCGGCGCCGGGATCGCAGCCCGCGAAGCCGAGCTCCTTGCATGATACATGCATCTGCCGACCCGCCGCGCAGAAGGCCAGCGTGTCGCCGGCGCAGCTCGCGGCGCCGCCCGAGCAGCCTGCCCCGTCGCCCCCGACGCAGAACACGCGGCCGGAGCGCACCGCGCACCCCAGCCCGAAGGCGCCGCAATCCGCCGCGTGGAGCCCGCGGAATCGCCCGCTCTGCACGCACGAGTAGGCGACGTCGCCCTCGCAGAACGCAGCGCCGCCCAGGGTGCAGTCTCGGCCGCCCGAGGTGGAGCGGCAGCGCGCGACGGGGGCTCCGCTCTCGTCACGCTCGGAGGAGCACCGCGAGCTCGGAGGACAGACGTTGCGCTCTGCGATGCCGAAGGCGCAGTCGACGACGGCGCCGTCTCCGTCGCACCGGTGCTCGGGCGCGCCGTCGGGGCAGAGGCGGGGCGAGAGGCATCCTCGCAGGGCGACGCCGCCTTGTTTGGTCTCGCCGCAAGTGCCGCCGAGCGCGGCGCAGTCGACGGCGAGGCTCTCGGAGCCGCCCTCGCCCTCGCAGCTGATGAAGCGGTTGCCGTCGCAGGCGGTGAGCACGCCCGGGTGAGCCGTGCAGTATTCCTCGGCGCCCGTGTCGGCCCGCGCGCGGCTGCACGCCTCGAGCCCGGCGCAGTCCTTCGCCTTCATCATGCAGTCCGCGAGCGGGGCCTCGTCGTGAGCGTTCACGAGGTACCAGTCGACGCAGGCTTGCGGCGTCCCTGTGACGCTCGATTGGTGCTCGCGAGAGCAGCTCGCGACGAGCGCACACTGCCGCGCGACTCGCGCTACGGGCGACGCGTCGACGACGGGCGCCGTGGGGGTGGGCGGCGGCTTGGACGCGGCGCCTGCGCACGCCACGGCGGTCGCCGCGAGCACCGCTCCGATCTTCCGCGCGGTCATGAGGCTCAGACCGCGATGGACTTCTTGAGGTCCTGCAGCGAGCTGATCAGGTCGCTCGAGCCCGAACGCTTCGCGAGGTCGAGCGCCTCGCGGAGGTAGGCCTCGGCCTCACGGTTGCGCGAGCGGCCGTGCGCGACGTGCGCGAGCGCGCCGAGGACGCGCGCGCGATCTTGACCGCCGGGCCCGGCCATGTCGAGCGCCTCGCGCAGCACGCCCTCGGCGTCGAGGTAGTCGCCCTGCTGGGCGAGGGCCTCGCCGAGCTTGCGGCCGAAGATGAGCATCGCGCGCTCCGGGTCGTCGAGCTCGCCGCGGAACAGCTCGCGGCGCGCGAGGTCGAGGCCCCGGCGCAGCGCGAGCACGGTGCCGGCCATGTCGCCGCGCTGAGCGCAGAGCGAGCTGATGCGCTCGAGCATCAGCAGCGCGTCGAAGGAGTTCTGCGCGAAGAACTGGTGCTGCGCGCGCACCTCGACGGGCGCGCCGAGCATCTCGCAGACCTCGGCGGCCTTGGCGTGCAGGTCGCGGCGAGCCGCGGCCGGGATGGTCGCGAGGACGATCTCGCGCAGCAGCGGGTGCGCGACCTGCCAGCACTCGTCCTCCTGTTCGACCATGCCCGCCTTGCGCAGCGTCGCGATGGCCCCGGGGACGTCCGTGTCTTCCGGCAGCAGCGGGCGCACGGTGTCCTCGCACGCGTCGTCCCCCGTGACGGCGATGGCCTGCAGCACGCGGCGTGCGTCCGCGTGCAGGCGCTCGACGCGAAGGGCGAGCAGGTCGGCGAGCCGAGGGGGCGGCGCGGTGCCGTGCTCGCGCAAGAAGCGGATCATCTGCTCGAGGTAGAGCGGGACCACCCCGCGATGGCTGCTCATCATCGGCAGGCCCGCCCCGGCCGTGGACACGATGCGGGCGACCGCGCTGCCCGAGAGCGCGCCGAGCGAGTGCACCGGCACGCCCTCCCAGTGCGGGTCGAAGCTCTGCTGGTGCGCGACGAGGAGCAGGATCGGCGCGAGCGGCGGCTCGCCGATGACATCGGCGAGGGCGTTGCGGCTCGCTCCGTCCACGGCGTGGAGATCGTCGACCGCGAGCACGACCCTCCGCCCGCCGAGCTCGCCGTTTGCGCGGAGCAGCGCCCAGCGCAGGGCTTCCGCGGCCATGAAGCGGCGCTGGTCCGGCGAAAGCGACCCCGAGCGGCCGTCCGTCTTGCCGAAGATTTGCGCGAGGCCGGACCGGGCCTCGACGCTGGCGGCCGACCAGTCGCCGAGCACGCCGCCGTCGTCCGGCAGGCCGGCGAGGGCGACGATCGCGCGACGCAGGGTGTAGTAGCCGACCTCGGCCCACGCGGGGTCGGGGCCGACCTGGACGACGGAGTCGCCCCCGGCCGACGCGACGGCGAGAAACTCCTGGAGCAAGCGCGTCTTGCCGACGCCGGCCTCGCCGGCGATACACGCCACGGAGAGCGACCCCTTCGCGGCGGATCGTCGCTCCTCGAGCCACGCGATGTCGTCCTCACGGCCCGAGAACGGCAGCGCGAAGAGCTTGTCCGCCGCGAGCCTGCCGGTCCGCCGTTCGACCTGCGAGGGCGGGGGCGGCTCGGTGATGGCGAAGGGCCGGACCGCGTCCACGGTGACCTCGGTGGGCGCGATCAGCAGAGGGGTGCCCAGCGAGGCGCCGCACTCGCCGCAGAACTTCTGTTGCGTCGCGTTGATGGTCCCGCACTTCGGGCAGCGGTTCCTGCCCGCCTCCCGCGCCGACGCTTCGATGCGCGCCATCGCCTCGCCGAGCGCGATCGCGAACTGCTCCGCGTTCTCGAAGCGCCCGTCGGTCTCCTTGGAGAGGGCCTTGAAGACGATGTCGACGATCGGCTTGGGGATCGCTCGCTCCGGCGCGACCTGGTTCGGATCCGGCGGAGCCTTCGACAGGTGCATCAGCACCACCTGCGTCGGCGTCTCGGCCTCGAACGGAAGCTTCCCCGTGAGCAGCTGGAAGAGGATGACGCCTACCGCGTAAAGGTCGCTGCGTGGGTCGAGCGGATCGCCGCGGCCCTGCTCCGGGCTCATGTACTCGGGCGTGCCGCACACGATGCCGGGGCTCGTGATCGAGGGCTGCGACTTCTCTTGCTGCATCTTGGCCAGGCCGAAGTCCACGACCTTGACGAAGTCGCCGCCTCCGCGAACGGGCTCGAGGATGATGTTCTCGGGCTTGAGATCGCGGTGGATGATGTCGAGGTGGTGGGCTTCGGCGAGGGCGGCCAGCGTCTGACGGAGCACGTCCACGATGCGCCGGAACGGCAGCGGCCCTTCCTCGTAGGCCACGCGCGCGAGGTCCTTGCCGCGCAGGTACTCCATGACCAGATAGAGCTGGCCGTCCTGCGTCTTGCCGAAGTCGATGACCGCGACCGAGTTGGGGTGGTTGAGGCGGCTCGCGGCGCGGGCCTCGGTGATGAAGCGGGCGACCGCGTTCTCCTCGCCGGCGAGGTGTGGGTGGACGATCTTCACCGCGACCGTGCGCCCGAGGTTGGTCTGCTCGGCGCGGTACACGCGGCCCATGCCGCCGACGCCGATGAGCTCGAGGATCACGAAGCCGCCGGGGAGCGTCCGGCCGATCAGCGGGTCTTCCTGGTTCTGCGCGACCTTGCCGATGGGAAAGCCGCACGAGGGGCAGAACTGATGCGACGTGTCGCAAGAGGTGCTGCACTGCGGACAGGATCGCATGCCCCATCAGGCTAACACGTGCAGATTGGCGCGGGAACGAACCTCGGCCGCGGGCGATCAAATGAACCCCAAACCAGGTGATTTTTGCCGGTGGCGCTGCCGTGGGGCTGCTCGACCGCGGTGAAACTGCCGCGTTGTTGGCAGCGGGGAGCAAGGGCACATACGATCGCTCCCAAAGCACCATGGGCACACGCATGCGCATCGGCGAGCTGCTCGTCGCCGCGAAAGCCATCACCGAGTCGCAGCTCGAAGAGGCGCTGCACCATCCACGCAAGGAGGGCGAACGGCTCGGCGACGTGCTGGTCGCGCTCGGCATGGTCAGCGAGACCCAGCTCACTCAGGCGCTGTCGCAGCAGCTCGCCATCCCCTGGGTGTCGCTCTACCACGTCGACTTCTCGCGACCCCTTCTCAACCTCGTGCCGAAGGAGCTCGCCGAGCGCTATTGCCTGGTGCCGGTGCTCGTTCGCAAGAGCAAGAAGCGTGGCGAGCAGCTGTTCGTCGCGATGGACGACCCGACCAACGACGCGGCGCTCGAGCAGATGGCCCAGTACTGCGGCCTCACCGTCAAGCCGATGCTCGCGAGCCGCAGCGACATCCGCGCGGCCATCCGCGTCTACTATTACGGCGGCGAAGGCGTCGAGGCCCAGGCGCAAGCGCCGGCGCAGGAACGTCCGCCGGCGCCGAGCAGCCCCAAGGCCGCCTCGATGCCCCCGCCCGCTCCGCCGCCCGCGACCGCGCAGTCCGTCTCGGCCCCGGCGACAATCCCGCCGGAAGACTTCGAGGCCGACGAAGTGGCCGAAGAGGAGGCGGCCGAGCCAGAGGAAGCTCCGCCGTCCGGCGACAGCCCCGAAGCCACGCCGGAGATCGAAGCGCGTGAGATCATCCCCAAGCCGAAGGGCGGCCCCGCGGTGCCGATGGTCGCGCTCACGCTGCTGGACGGAACGACCATCCAGCTCCCCGCACGGCGGGGGCGCACCCCGAGCTCGCCCGACCTCACCCCCGCCCACACCGATCTCACCGCACGGGATCTCGTGGCCGCCCTGCGGGCCGTCGGTCACGGCGCCGACGCGTCCCAGATCCTCGGCGAGTCCACGCGGTGGGAGACGATCGTCGCCTCGCTGATCTCCGTGCTGCTCAGGAAGGGCCTGATCGCCGACTGGGAGTTCATCGAGGAGTATCGGAAGAAGAGCTGACGAGGGCCGTCAGCGGATCGCCCCGGCCGCGCGCAGCTTCGCGATGCCCTCGTCGTCGTAGCCGGCTTCGCGCAGGATCGCCTCGGTGTGCTCGCCCTGCTGCGGCGGCGGCATGCGGGCCGTCGCGTCGGCGATCGGCAGCTTGAGCTGGCGAAGCTTGCCCCAGGGCGACTCGGCCTCGAAGAACACGCCGCGCGCGGCGAGGTGCGCGTCGCTCGCGAGCTCGCCGGGCTCGAGCACCGGCTCGAGGCAGCAGTCCCGCTCGCCCGCGAACGCCTCCCACTCGGCGCGCGTGCGCGACGCGAAGATCTCGGCGACCTTCTGTTTGAGCTCGGCCTGGTGCGGCCCCGGCACGATGCCGCTCATGTCGGCGGGCAGGCCGACGCCGGTGGCGAACGCGAGCCAGAACTTCGGCTCGAGCGCGCCGAGGGCCATGAACTTGCCGTCCTTCGTCGCGTACGTGTTGTAGGCCGCGATGCCGCCCGTGATCGGCTCGTCGCCGCGAGCGGGTGTGGTGCCGCCGAAGAGCATGCCGAGCGACGCGATGCCGAAGCCCATCGACGCTTCGGTCATCGACACGTCGACGACCTTGCCCTTGCCGGTGCGCGCGCGCTCGGCGAGCGCCGCGAGGATGCCGATCACGCTCCAGAGCCCGCCGCTCACGTCCGCGAGCTGGAAGCCGGGAGGCTGCGGCGGCGCGCCCGCGGGGCCATGGAAGCCGAGGATCCCTGCGCGCGCGAGGTAGTCGATGTCGTGGCCCGCCCGCAGGGCGAGCGGCCCCGTCTGCCCGTAGCCGGTCAGGGCGCACACCACGAGCCGCGGGTTCTTCTCGAGGAGCGCCTCGTGCGACAGGCCGAGCCTGTCCATCACCTTCGGCCGGAACTGCTCGAGCACGACGTCGTAGCGCGGCAAGAGGCGGAGCAGCGCCTCGCGCCCCTCGGGCTTCTTGAGGTCGACGCAGGCGCTGCGCTTGTTGCGGTTGAGCGCGAGGAAGATCGCGCTCGTCGCCTCGACGCCCGGCGTGGGCGACGCGACCTGCGGCGGCATGTGCCGCAGGTAGTCGCCCGCCTCCGCGTCTTCGAGCTTGTCGACCTCGGCGCCGAGATCGGCGAGCACGAGCGACGCGAACGGGCCGGGCAACAGCCGGCTCAGATCGAGGACACGTATCCCTGCCAAGGCGGACTGCATCAGCCCGCTCCCCTCACATCACTTGTAGGAAAAAAGCTTCTGCAGCTTCATCGCGAGCGTCGGGTTGCCGGCCACCTTCAGCTTGCCGGCGAAGAACAGCTGCATGCCGTTGGCCTGCGGGTTCTCCATCAGCTTCTGGAAGTCCTCGGCGGCGATGGTGATCGTGCAGTCGGCCGGTTCGTTGCCGGCTTTGCAGACGGGACCGGTGGCGGAGACGTCGATGAACCACTCGCCCTCGCCCGTGATGTTCATCTGGTACTTGGCGCCGATGGTCTTCGCGTCTTCGGCATTCTTGGCGAGACCTGCGGGGAGCTGCTCGTTGAAGAGCTTCTTGATGTCGACGGCCATCGGAAAACGCCTCCTGAAAGCGCAACTTTGCGCGAACCGTTCGGGTAGCACCCTCCGATGCGCCGCGTCAAGCCATGCTGCCCGACGCCGACTCCGACTCCGACGAGGCGAGCGAGCCCCAGAGGCCGGACCCGGCGGCGAGCGGGCAACGCATCGTGACCTATGCTAACACCGCGCGAAATCACGGACCGAAGAGGCAAGACCATGGGACTTCTCGACGGCAAGGTTGCGATCATCACGGGCGCCGGCGGCGGGATCGGCCGGTCGCACGCGCTGCTCTTCGCGCGCGAGGGCGCCAAGGTCGTCGTCAACGATCTCGGCGGCTCGCGCGACGGGACGACCGCCGACGCGTCGGCTGCAGAGAAGGTCGTCGCGGAGATCCGAGCGGCCGGCGGCCAGGCGACGGCGAACCACGACAACGTCGCGACCAGCGAGGGCGCGGCCGGCATCCTCAAGAGTGCGATGGACGCGTTCGGTCGCGTCGACGTGCTCGTGAACAACGCGGGCATTCTCCGCGACAAGACGTTCTTGAAGATGGAGGAAGCGAACTTCGACGCCGTCGTCGCCGTCCACCTCAAGGGCACGTTCCTCGTCGCCCAGGCCATGGCCAAGCAGCTCGTCGCGCAGGGCGAAGGTGGCCGGATCGTCAACACGACGAGCGTCAGCGGGATGATGGGCAACTTCGGCCAGGCCAACTACGCCGCGGCGAAGGCGGGCATCTACGGCCTCACTCGCACGATGAGCATCGAGCTGCAAAAGCACCGCATCACCGTCAACGCGCTCGCCCCCATCGCCAAGACGCGGATGACGGAGGACCTGCCGATGTACCAGCACGGCCACCGCGAAGGCCTCACGCCGGATCACATCGCCCCGGCGGCGCTGTTCCTGGCGAGCCCGCACTGCGGCGATCGCACCGGTTACGTGCTCGCCGTCGCCGGCGCGCGCATGTACGCGTTCAAGGTGGTGGAGACGGCGGGCAAGTTCAAGGACGACGCCGCCGGCGTGTGGACGCCCGAGGAGATCGCCGAGAACTGGGACGCCATCGTCAAATGAGGGCCCCCTTCCTCATTCGTCCTTTCTCTTCGTGATACGTTGAGCATCCCAATGGTCATTGACCTCCTCGCCGCCGCCACGAACTACCTTCGCCGCAACCCGGACGAGCTCGTCCGCGCGACCCTCAACGCCGGGCGCCTCCGCTTCGGAGTCCCCATCGCCGCGCTGCGGTGGCTCGCCGGGCAGGCCAAGGGCAAGAAGGCGCCGAAGGACATCGAGCTCGGCTCGGCGCCCCCCGCGCTGCGCTTGTCGGCGACGGTCAACGCGATGGGCACCGAGCTCCGCGCCGGCGGCCAGCTGCGCATCGACGAGGTGGAGATCACGGCGGAGTCGATCCGCATCGGGCTGCGCATCCACGAGGTGCGGCTCAAGGTGCTCGACGACAGCGAGAGCCCCGTGGCGACCCTCGTGAAGTCGGGCGCGCTCGACCTCTCGAAGCCGGGCAACCTGGTGAAGTTCATCCCCAAGCGCCCCGCGGCCATCGTCGACGCCCACGACGACCGGATCGTGCTCGATCTGCTCAAGGTCCCGAGCCTCGCCGAGAACAAGCGACTTCGGCGTGCGCTCCAGATCATCTCGCCCCTGATCGGCATCCGCGCCATCGAGACCGACGGCGACCACATCTACGTGGCGCTCCGCGCGACGCCCCAGGGTCTGCGCAGCGCGCTCGTCGCCCTCCGCGAGGAGTGACGCGGTGAGCTTCTTCGGGGGCAAGCCGCTCGAGTAGGTGCGTGACGCACAACATCGGCGTGCTCGCTGCCGACGTGTCGCAGAGGTTCCTTCCCCATGGCGACATGCTACGAACTGCCCGAGCTGCCCATCATGCCCGCCGCTCCGCCCCTCGAAGACGTCCTTCGCGAGCGCTTCGGCCTCGAAGCCTTCCGTCCGTGGCAGCGCGAGGCGATCGAGGCGGTGCTCGGCGAGCCCGGCCGCGCGCTCGTCGTCGCGCCGACCGGCGGCGGCAAATCGTTGACCTATCAACTACCTGCCGCGGTCCTGCCCGGCACTACGCTGGTCATCTCGCCGCTCGTGGCGCTCATGGAAGACCAGGTGCGCTCGCTCGTCGCGCGAGGGATCGAGGCGACCTACCTCGCCTCGACTCTCGACCAGGGCGAGCGGCGCCGGCGCGAGTCGGGCCTGCGCGAGGGGCGCTACAAGCTGGTGTACGCGGCGCCGGAGCGGCTGGCGTCCGACGCGTTCGTGCGGTCGCTCGCCGCCTTGGAGATCTCGCTCGTCGCCATCGACGAGGCGCACTGTATCTCGCAGTGGGGCCACGATTTTCGTCCCGACTACCTGCGCATCGGCGAGCTCCTGCGCCGGCTGCGACCGCCGCGCGTGCTCGCGTGCACGGCCACGGCCACGCCGGACGTCCGCCGCGAGATCCGCGCCGCGCTCGCGCTCGATCCCTGCCGCGAGGTGCTGCGCGGCTTCGCCCGGCCGAACCTGCACCTCTCGGCGCAGAGCGTC
>DATIQP010000159.1:0-9332 GCA_035470765.1 Polyangiaceae bacterium
GCACGTACCTCGCCGAGCCCGCGCGCACGGGGCCGTGCGTCCAGCTCGTGCTGCAGAACCTGTTCTTCGCGACGGCCCTGCGCTCGGGCGTGTCGTGCGCGGTGCTCGACGAGGTGGCCGGCACGCTCGCGCGCGCGTCCGGCCCGCAGCTCATCGAGGTGCGGACGCGGCAGTGGACCGCCGAGCTGACCCGGCTGGTCGCCGAGTCGATCTCCGGCCTGCGGTACGCCGCCTACCTGCGCCTGCTCTGGGAGGGGACGCCGCTCGAGGCGCGGGCGCGCGAGATCGGCATGTCGCTCGGCGTGGCCAACCACGTCGCGAAGGACCTGCTCACCCAGGATCCTCGCACGGCGACGCTGTCGCCGGAGCATGCCGCCGAGGTCGTGGCGTGGGCGCGCGAGCATGCCGAAACGCTTCGAAGAGAGGGCCTCGAATGTCTACGAGCCACGCTGCGCCACATCGATCCCGTCCTCTCGCACGCGTCCTGATGGCGCGCGGAGTCGCCGGGTAACACCTGGACGCGCCGGCGCCGCGATGGGGCGCGACGGCGACGCGGTGAGCCTCACTCCGGGACGTGGATCCCGGTCTTGGTCGGATCGAGCAGGCTCCCGAGGTTCGCGACCTTCGCGTCGTTGTGATTGAGCTGGCCCACCTGGCCGACGAAGTTGTACTCGAGGAAGCGCACGATCGAGGAGTGCTCCATCGTCACGTGCGAGACCGCGCCCTTCTTGGCGAACGGGCCGATGGCGAGCAGCGGCACGCGCGTGCCGTAGGGAACCGGCTGGTTCGCGTCGTCCGTGTCGATGCTCGGCGGGGGAGCGACGTGGTCGAAGAAGCCGCCGCCCTCGTCCCAGGTGAGCAGGACGAGCGTCGAGCTCGCGTAGGACGACTGTTGAATCGTCTGGAGCACGCCCTGGACGAAGTTGACGCCGTCCGTGATGTTCGAGACGTTGGGGTGCTCGTTGCGCGTGGTCAGCGCCTTGATGTAGGCGAAATTCGGCAGCTTGTTCTGCGCCACGTCCTGCGCGAGCTGGGTGTAGTCGACGATGTGCGGGCCGTCCGCGAACTGCGCGTAGTAGGCGAAGGGGATGTCGGAGGCGTCGTAACGGCAGGCCTGGTACGCGATCGGGTGGAGGAACTGGTTGTAGTTGCAGTCGCTCGCGATGTTCGGGCAGTTGCCGTAGCCCGCCGCGGCCGCGTCCGCGTAGCCGTCGGCGTAGACGGTGAACGTCTTGCCCGCGTCGAGGAGGAGGTCGGCGACCGTCGTGCGGCCCGTGTACTTCGCCTTCGCCGCGGAGAGACAGACGGCGTCGGCGGTGCAGTTGAGCAGGCATCCGATCGCGTCCGGCATCTGCTTGTTGTCGGTGAACTGGTAGTGGGCGATCGCCAGGTACATGTCGTTCGACGACGTCCCGCCGGCGATGGGCTGGAAATAGCGGTCCGCCAGCGCCCCGTTGTCCGCGAGCGACCAGTAGGCGCCGACCGTCCCCGAGCCGGCCAGGGCGAAGTTGTTCGTGCTGGCGCACGAGGGCCCCGTGCCGAGGCACTGGTCCGCGCCGCTCGCCCCGGTGACGAAGTGGTCCATCTTGCCGTCGTCGATCTGCTGCAGCTCGCACGCCTGTTGGTGATCGCGATCGGTGGCGAAGTTCGAGCTGTCGTCGAGCACGATGGGCGAGGCGCCTCCCGGCTCCTTGTCCGGCGCGCGCTCGCAGCAGGACGGGCCGCTCGTGCACGACGGGTTCGAGCCGGCGGGCGCCTGGCAATAGCGGCCGAAGTAGGAGTCGAAGGTGTGGTTCTCCTCGACGATGAGCACCACGTGCTGGATGTTCGAGTCGCGGCATGTGCCGCCCCCGCAGTGCTGCGCCCCGCTGCACGTCTTGCCGCACGCGCCGCAGTTGGCGTCGTCCGAGGTCGTGTCGACGCACGCGCCGCCGCAGAGCGTCAGCCCAGTCGGGCACGACCCTCCGTCCGGCAGGACGGCGTCGGTGCCGGCGTCGGACGGTTCTCCGCCCGAGCTCCCACACGCGACCAGAAAGACAAGCGCCAGCTTGCGGAACACCGAGTTCCGAATTTACCGCGAGCCGGCCGAGAGTGTCGAGCCGAACTTGTCGCGCACGCGCGCTCTCTCAGTGCAGCGAACCGGACACGGTCAACGTGCCCTCGACGCGCATTGTCCCACCCGTCGAGGTTGCGCCGAAACCGTACACCCGGATCTCGACCGCGCCGGTCGCGCCGGTCACCGAGAGCGTCGCGGTGGCCGTCCCGTTCGACGTGACCGAGGTGCTCGCGGCGAAGTTGTCGTCGCTCGTGGCGATGGCTCCGTGCGACGGACCGGTCGAGCTCGACTGGGTCTGGATGGAGAGCGAGCCGATGTCGAGCGCGCACCCCGAGCCGGGCGTGAGCGAGAAGGAGTAGTAGCGCGTCGGGTCGAGGCTCGACGACGTCGTCCACGCGCTCGAGTTGATGGAGTTGGCGCCGCTCGTGGGCGTCAGCGTCGTGGCTCGGGCGATGGCGCTCGCCGTGACGTCGGGCGCGGATGACGCGGCGGGAGTGGAGGTCTGGTTGCCGGGCTCGCCCGTGAAGTCGAAGGTCGCGAGCGTGCCGGTGTACGAGCAGGCCGTGTTGTTGTTGCTCGCGTCGGGCGTGTTGTTGCTGCTCGCGTCGGGCGGGTTGTTGTTCGCGCTCCCGGAGTCGGTCGCGACGGGCGCGCTCGCGTCGTCGCCGCCGCCCAGGATCGGACCCGAGCCCGCGTCGTCCTTCGGCGCGAACGCGCCAGCGTCGTGTGCGCCGCCGTCCTTGCCGCTGACCGGCTTATCGCTCGAACCCGCGGCGCCGAACGCGCACGCCGACAACCACAGACCGAAGACGAGATAGAGACAGCTTCTCATCGCAGCGGGTCCTTACCGCGGAGCCGGGCGGGCGGGGATGACGAACATGCGAAATCGACGTGCCGTTCGAGTGTGGTGCCACTTTTCCGTACGCGCTAAACGGCTGAGGTGCCTCGCAGCACCCCGCCCACCAGTGCCGCCCCCGCGATGAGCCACGTCGAGCTCACCTTGAACCGCACCAGCGCCACCGTCCCCACGAGCGCGATCAGCAGCGTCGGCACGTCGATGATCGCCGCGCGCGCGAGCTGCACCGTCACCACCGCCATCAGGCCCAGCGACGCCACGTTCACCCCGTCGAGGAAGGCGCCGGCCATCGCCGAGCGCCGGACGCGCGCGACGAGCGGGCGCGTGGCCGCCACCAGCAAGAACCCCGGGAGAAAGATCGCGACCGTCGCGACCGCTGCGCCGGGCACGCCGGCGACGAGGTATCCAATGAACGTCGCCGTCGTGAAGACGGGGCCCGGCGTGACCTGACCGACGGCGACGGCGTCCAGCAACTGCGGCTCGGTGAGCCAGTGGAGGCGATCGACCAGATCGGCGCGCAAGAACGCGAGCAGGACGTAGCCGCTTCCAAAGACGACCGCCCCGAGCTTCGCGAACGTGAGGAACAGCCCGAGCAAGCTCACCGGAGCGGCCGCGGTCGCGCCCGCCGCCGCGCTCGAGAGCAAAGGAGCCATCAGCGCCGCGCCTCCCTTGCGGTCGCGCGCCACACGCCGCGCCAGCATGGTGAGCACGCCCGCGCCGACGAGCACCGCGAGCGCCTCGACTCCGAGCGCCGAAGCGATGCACGCGCAGGCTCCGACGAAGCCGAGCAGCGGCGACTTCTTGACGGCCTTCGGCGCGAGGCCCCACAGCGCCTGGACGATGACGCCGATGACGACCGGCTTGATGCCATACAGGACGCCCCCGAGCGCCGGCAGCGCGCCGAAGCGGGCGTACGCCCACGCGAGCGCTCCGACGATGAGCGCGGCGGGTAGGATGAAGCAGGTGCCCCCGAGCAGCAGGCCCGCCCAGCCCGCGCGCTCGTAGCCGAGATAGATCGCCAGCTCCGTCGAGCTCGGCCCGGGAATGAGGCTCGCCGCGCCGAGCAGATCGAGGAAGCGCTCGTGCGAGAGCCATTTGCGCCGCCGCACGAGCTCGTTCTCCATGAGCGCGACGTGCGCGGCCGGTCCGCCGAACGCGGTGAGGCCGAGCCGCAAGAAGACGGCGGCGACGTCGCGCAGCTTGCCGTTCGCGCCCGTCATTCGCGCCCGAAGCCGACGCACTCTGCGCCGAACTCGGCCAGCCGCGCCGCGGCGACGCGCACGGCCTCGGGGTTGTCGTCGACGAGGACGAAGCCGCGGCCGTGGCGAGCCGCCGCCTCGCCCATCGTGCCGCTGCCCGCGAAGAAGTCGAGGATGACGTCGCCCGGCCGCGTGTGCACTTTCACGATGCGGCCGAGGACGCCGAGCGGCTTCTGCGTCGGGTAGCCGGTCTTCTCGCGGCCGTTGGTCGGCACGATGGTGTGCCACCACACGTCCGTTGGAGTCTTGCCGCGCTCGGCCTTCTCCTTCGAGACCAGGCCCGGCGCCATGTACGGGATGCGGTCCATCGCCTCGAAGTCGAAGACGTAGTCGTCGGGCTTCATCGCGTACCAGAGGATCGTGTCGTGCTTGCTCGGCCAGCGGTTCTTCGGGCGCCCGCCATAGTCGTACGCCCAGATGATCTCGTTCATGAAGCGCTCGCGCCCGAGCAGCCGATCGAGCGCGACCTTGATGTAGTGCACCTCGCGCGAGTCGAGGTGCACGAAGAGCGAGCCGTCGGTCGTGAGGCAGCGGAGCGAGGCCTCGATGCGCGGCATGAGGAAGGCCTCGAAGTCGTCGAACGCGTCGTCGTACGAGCCGCTCTCGATCTTCTCGACGTCGTAGCGCCGCCCGCCGAAGCCGCCTCGCTGCCCCTCGCCCTCGGTGGCGGTCACGCGCATGCGCTCGCGGCGTTGGACCTTGCCGGTGTTGAACGGCGGGTCGATGTAGATGACGCGCGCAAAGCCGCCCGGCAGGGTCGGCAGGACGGCAGCGTTGTCGCCGAGAATGATGCGCTTCATCGCCCGGCCAGGATACTCCGACTCGGTCTCCGCCTCCGCCTCCGCTATCTTCTTCACCGAAGATGCCCCCCACGTTCTTCCACGCATCGTCGCTGACGAAGCGACTCCTCCTCCTCCTCCTCCTGCTTGCGCTCGGCTGCGCCGCCTGCTCGCGGACGAGCCCGCACCAGCCTCGCTACGGCGAGGCGATGGGCGAGGTGGGGCGCCGCTTCGAGCTCGCGGGTCGGGCGGCCGCCGCGAACCGCTTCGAGCTCGCCGCGTTCGAGGTCGACGAGATGGGCGAGGTCTTCTCGCAGCTCCCTCGGGCCGAGCCGCCGAAGGAGGGCGACGCGAAGGTGCTCCCGCCGATGGTGGAGGGCTTCCAGAAGGCCGAGCTACCGGAGCTCGCACGCGCCGCCAAGGACAAGGACGGTCGCGCGTTCGGGGACGCGTTCGCGCGCGCCGCCGCGGCGTGCAACGCGTGCCACGTCGCCTCCGGTCACGGCTTCATCGACATCCCCACCAAGCCCGGCAAGCCGGTGCCGGACGTCGACCCGGCGCCGTCCGGTTGACGCGTCACTGCACGGGCGGCGGCGGGATCTTGAACACGTCCCATGCGGGCGTGTGGTTGTTCTCGTTCGCGGGCTGGTTCCACAAGTACAGCGCCTGGTACGTGCGCACCGTCCCGCCGCTCACGACGACGGGCGCCACGTAGAGCTGCGGGTTGCCGGCCTCGTCGCGCGTCGAGCTGAAGACGACCCAGTAGAACACGCGGCCGTCGCCCGTCGTCGACGCCTGCGGGGCCCACTTCGGCCAGCTGTTGGTGATGCCAGGGGACGCCTTGCCGCTGCACGCCGGCGGATCGTTGGCGGCGAGCCGCGTCGGCGTGCCGCCCGCGCTGGGGATGACGTACACCTCGGCGGCGGCGTTGTTGTACATGCTGCCGCTGGCGACGCGATCGAAGGCGAGGAGCTGATCGTCCGGCGAGAAGATTGGGTAGTACTCCTCCCAGTTCGCGTCCGACGCGCCGGGGATCGCCTGGGCGGTTCCGCCCGCGCGGTTGTTGTAGGGGACCGACCAGAGGTCGGCGGGGCCGTTCGCGAGGCGCCCGTCGATGATCGCGTCCGTCGAGACGTAGACGATCGTGTTGCCGTCGTGGCTCCAGGTGGGCGCGCCGCCGTGGCGACCGTCGCCGTTGCGCGCGATGATGCCGCTGGCGGTGCCGGACGTGGCGCTCAGGTCCACCCAGCTGAGGTCGGTGTTGCCGAGCGTCGAGATGGTGACGTAGTCCGAGGGGCCCCAGTGGGCGGGCGAGAAGGTGCTGATGCCGCGTGGCGCTTGCTCGAGCGCGGCCTTGCCGGCGGCGCCGAGGAACGGCGGGACCTGCCCCGTCTTGCCTTGCTCCACGTCCGCGATCGCGTTGTTCCAGCCGTTGCTGCTCGTCACCTCGACGTAGAGCCCGTCGGGTGTGGAGGTGTGGCAGCCGATGCACGACGCGCCGAACTCCTGCACCTGACCCGGCGTGAGCACCGGAACCACCGTCTCGTCGCCGATGGAGAAGCCCTTGAGCGCGGAGCCGCCGCTCGTGGTCCAGTAGACGATGGCGCCGGGCGCATCCACCGGCGCGATGCCGATCGGGCCGTTCGAGCCGAGCGCGACGATGCCGAGGCTCGGGCTGGCGTACACGCCGCCGCGGATGCTGACGCTCATCGGTTGATCGTTCGAGTGCATTCGCAGGCCGTCCCACATCGCCTTCGGCATCGTCCAGGTCGTCTGCGCCGTGTAGACGACGAGGTCGTTGACCTGGTTGGCCGCGTGGATGCGTAGCTCGAACAGGTTCTCGCCGCCCGGCGCGATCCAGTGGAAGCGCGGGCGGAGCCAGTTGCGCGGGTAGAGCGAGCCGACCTCCGGCTCGACGAGGCACGGCCCGCCGCTCTGAGCGCCCGCGTCCGGATCGCCGAAGAGTTGCTGCGAGTTCGGCGGGGCGGCCTGACCGGCGTCGGGCGAGTCCACGACGGGCGACGACGGGAAGTCGGAGTACGGCCCGGTGAACGCGTCGTTGCCGAAGGGCGAGTCGACGCCCGACGGCGAGTCGGCGGAGAAGCTGCCGTCGCCCGCGTCGAACCGCGAGGAGTCGCCGCCCCCGCACGCGGCGAAGGCGGCGGCGCCGCAAGCCGCGAACAGGGGGAGGAAGAGGAGTCGCGCGCTCATGATGCGGCGCAGCCTAGCACTTGAGGGAGGCGGAGACTGAGACGGAGGCGGAGGCGGAGGCGGGCCAAAATTCGTCGTGCGGGTTGTCACTAGCCGGGCCACCCCTGCGTTGGTCCCGTAGAGAGCCGATTGGATGGCTCCCTTTCCCAAAGGACCCTGCGATGATGCCCATGCCGTCCGTGCCGACCGAGTCCCGCCTCGTTTCTCCCAATCCCGCCACGCTGCCGCTGCGCGGCGCCGCCCTCGCTTGCGATGCGCGGGGCGGATTGGCGCGCGTCGTGCTGGAGCAGCGCTTCGCCAACGTCCACGCCCTGCCGTTGCATGTAACCTACAAGCTTCCGCTCCCCGCCGACGCTGCCGTCAGCGGCTTCCGCTTCCGCGTGGGCGACCGCACCATCGAGGGCGAGATCGACCGCAAGGGCAAGGCGCGCGAGCGCTTCGAGGACGCGATCGCCAAGGGGCACACCGCGGCGCTGCTCGAGGAGGAGCGCTCGAGCCTCTTCACCCAGGAGATCGGCAACGTCCCGCCGGGCGCCGAGGTGGTCTGCGAGATCACGATCGACCAGAAGCTCCGCTGGCTGGACGAAGGCCAGTGGGAGTGGCGCTTCCCGCTCGCGGCCGCGCCGCGCTACCTCGGCGCGTGCGGTCGCGTCGCGGACGCGGCGGAGGTCTCGCTCGACGTCGCCCGGACGCTGCCGGTGCGCGCCTCGCTCGCGATGGCCGTGCGTGACGCCTCCGTCGCGGGTCGCTCGCCGGAGTCGCCGTCGCACCCGCTCTCGTGCCAGCCGGAAGGCGCGGGCTACCGCGTCGAGCTCGGGTCGGGCAACGCCGTGCCGCTCGACCGCGACGTCGTCGTGCGCTGGTCCGTCGCCGCGATGAAGGTCGGCGCGACGATCGACGTGGCGGGCCCCCGCGACGGCCGCCTCGCCGACGCGCACGCTCTCGTCACGGTCGTCCCTCCGGCCGCCGAAGCGCACGCCGCCCCGGTCGCGCGCGATCTCACGGTGCTGCTCGACACGAGCGGCTCGATGGGCGGCGCGCCGCTCGAGCAGGCCAAGCGCGTCACCCTCGCGCTGCTCGACGGGCTGACCGACGCCGACGGCTTCGAGATCATCGAGTTCTCGAATTCGCCGCGCCGCTTCAAGCGAGCTCCGATCGCTGGCACCCGCGAGAACAAGCGCGCTGCAGCGGAGTGGGTGCGCAAGCTCCAGGCGAGCGGCGGCACCGAGATGCGCAGCGGCATCCTCGAGGCCCTCAAGCCGCTCCGGCCCGGCTGTCCTCGCCAGGTCGTGCTCGTCACCGACGGGCAGATCGGCTTCGAACGGGAGATCGTCGCCGAGATCCTCGATCTGCTGCCCGGCGACGCCAGGCTCCACACCGTCGGCGTCGGCTCCGGCGTCAACCGCTCGCTCACCGCGCCCGCGGCGCGCGCTGGCCGCGGGATCGAGGTCATCATCGGCCTCGGCGAAGATCCGGAGCGCGCGGTGGCGCGCTTGCGCTCGCGCACCGACGCGCCCATCGTCGTCGACGTGATCGTCAGCGGCAGCGCGCTCGTCGAGACGGCGCCCGCCAAGGTCCCCGACCTGTTCGCCGCCACGCCCGTGATCGTCGCGGCGCGCGTGAAACCCGAAGGCGGCGAGCTCGTCCTGCGCGGCCGCACCGCGACGGGCGCCTGGGAGGAGCGCTTGCAGGTGCCGGCGACGCCGGCCGGCTCGGGGAGCGACGCCGTGGTCGCGCTCTTCGGCCGCGAGGCCGTGGAGGACGCCGAGATGCGCCTGGCCGGCGGCGCGAGCAAGCGCGACACCGACGCGCGCATCGAGCAGCTTGGCCTCTCGTACCGCATCGCGACGCGCCTCACCTCGTGGATCGCCGTCGACGTGAAGCCCAGCGTCGACCCGCGCGAGCCGGCGCGTCATGAGCGCGTCCCGCAGGCCTTGCCGTACGGGATGGCCATCGAGGGCCTCGGCCTGCGCGAGGAGCGCGAGGTCGAAGCGTACTACGCACGATCGATGGCGGTCGCACCGCAGATGCGCGCCTATTCCCAGGCGGCCCCCGCCGGCGCGCCACCGGCTCCCGCGCGGCCGCGCCCGGCCGCGGAGCCGCCGCCCCCGCCCGAAGAGGAAGGGGCCTCGCGCGGGATGGGCGCGCTCCTCAGCCGAGCCAAGAAGGCC
>DATIQP010000160.1:0-1641 GCA_035470765.1 Polyangiaceae bacterium
TCCGCGGGCGGCGGCCCGGAGCACGGCTTGGTTGAGCTCCTCGCCGCTACGCGCGCCGGATGACAGCGTCATGCCGTCCACCTCGACGATGCGATCGGGATACCGCAGACCGCTGCGCAGACCGCCCCAGGTCGGCAGCCCGAAACTCGACACCGTCCCATCGGCGTCGACCAGCACCCCCACGAACGGGCGGTGGTACCAGCTGACGGCTCCGCGCAAGGCGAGCACCGCCACGAGTAGCCCCACGGCACCGGTCAGCCAGACAAGAAGGCGTCGCCCGAACATGAGCTTGGTCGACGCTACGCAGGAACGGCCTCGTTGAACACCGCATCTTCCCTCCACACCGGATCCATCTCCCTGCACACGAGGCCCAGGAGCTCGTCCGAAGGCTCTCGCGTGCGATCTGCGAGCCGGCTCGCGACGGCGGCGAGCTCGTGCGCCACTTCGTCCGGCACGTCGTGGCTGTTGGCGTGCTCCAGCAGTCGTCGGCAGAGCAGGGCAGCCTGTCGAACGAGGCTCGCCGCGCCGTGCGCCTCGAGCCGCGCCGGGCTCCCCGCCACGAGGCGCGCGTGTCGAGCGATCACCTTGAACTGCTCTTCGATCGCTTCGTCCGACAGGCACGCGCGGACCGCCCACATCGCCAGGCTCGCCGAGTAGCCGTGAGATCGGCGGGCCCAGGTGCGGGCGTGGGCGTCCTGCCCGAGGGTCGTGAGCGCGAGGGACCACGGATCCGAGGCTGCGATGCAGGCTCGCGCGGCGTTCAGGCGGCCGTAGCCGTGCTTCGCATTGTGTCCGTCCCGATCGCGGGCACGGGGCCGGACATCCTCGGGGTCCGCGAGAGGCGCCACGCGCTCCGGATGTTCGAATGCTGGCGCGACGCGCCCTGCGGTCCTCACGAGCAGCGCGGTGACGTCCCGGGCGTGGAGCTCGGGGTTGCACGCGAGCACGAGCGCGGCCGCCCCGGCGGCCATCGCCGCCGCCCCGCTCGACTCGGCGTGGAAGGGACGTCGCCGATCGGCGAGCGGATAGCTGACGTCGTCGCCCGGCGCGAGCAGCTTCACGGCCGGGCCGCGGTTGGCGAACGGACGCGAGCGGCCTTGCCGGTCGCGCCACGTGAACCACTCGCCGGCTCGTGAGCTCGGCCCGACGCAGAGCACGCGTGGATCGCTCGCCGGCTCGCCGAGGCCCAGCGTCCAGCTCGCGTGCGCGGACCCCGTCGGGCTGCTCGCCTCGCGGCCCGTGGGCAGGACCACGACGCAACCCCTGCCTCCTCGTCCGAGACGAGCGGCGAAGGAGAGGGCGTCATCGAGCATCGGGCTGGTCGAGCCCTCGACGTACGTGGCGCACACGATGACGTCCGCGCCGTCGACCGCGGCGCGCGCGATGGCGTGCGCGAGCGACAGCACCTCGATGCCCGGTTTGGGAACGAGATAGAGGCGCAGCGAGCTGGCGGGCGCGATCCCGGCGAAGCGCCCGCCGTCGCGCCGGCGGCAGCCGACGGCCCACGCACCCATCAGCGTCCCGTGCAGGCCCGCGCGCGAAGGCGCCTCGACGCCCACGCAGAGCTCCGCGTCGAGAGCGAGCGCCGCGGACTCGGCCGCCTCGTCGTCGATCACGGCCAGGCGAGTGCCGAGCCCGAGC
>DATIQP010000161.1:0-7219 GCA_035470765.1 Polyangiaceae bacterium
CAGTTCCGCGCGGGCACGGTTTGCCTGGCGAGCGATCCGACGAGAAACGGCAAGGCGGTCTGCGATCTGTCGCCCGAGCAGGTCGGCTCGGGCGAGGTCGAGTACTCCCACCGCTTCTCGAGCACGGTGACGGGTCTCGTCACGGGGTACGCGAACTACGTCTCGAACCTCATCGAGCTCATCAACGTCCCCGACCCGTCCGGCGGTCCGGAGAGGAACGAGTATCACAACTCGTCGAACCCGGTCTTCGTCGTGGGCGCCGAAGCGGAGCTCCGCCGCGAGTGGAGGCAGGGATGGATGCTGTCGGGCAGCGTCACCTTCTCGCGAGCGGGCTACATCACCAGCGTCGACGAGGGCGGCGGCAAGTCGCACCAGTGCATCGGCGTCTTCCAGACGTGCGGCGGCCTCGGAGAGGTGCCGAACTCGCCGCTCGTCCTCGCGGCGATCAAGGGCGCGGTGCCGATCATCGGCCGCCAGCTGATGGTGATGTCGCGCCTCTCGTTCGAGGGGATGCGCTACGACAACGCGATCGTCGCGCAGACGGGCTCGCCGCAAGGTACGACCGATCCGGGCTTGATCTGGGACGTCGTCTTCTCGGGCGAGGTGGAGAAGCTCGGCGTTCGCTACGCGGTCGGCGCGTACAACGTCATGGACTGGCAGTACCAGGCCATTCCGAGCGTGGAGTTCGCCCAGCGCGTGATCCCACAGAACGGGCGGACGTTTCTGGCGTCGGTGGCGACTTCGTTCTAGGGGGTCACGCCGACGGTTTGGTCCGTCGCGAGCCGGCTGGCGGCGGCGCCGAAGCTCGCGCCCTCGAGGCGCGGGCCATCGGGCGCGAGGCGTACGCGCACCATCTCGAAGTCGCGCGGGAGCGCGTACGATGCCTCCTCGGGCAGCGCGGGCGCCCCCCGGAGCGCGGGGCCCCGCAACAAGAGCACGCCCACGCGGCGCACGCCGACCTCGTAGGCGGCGCGCAGCGCGCTCGTCACGAGCGCGGGCGGGAGCGAGGCGTCGGCCATCAGGAGCAGCTCGACCTCGCCTTCGGCGGCGGGCTCCTCGGTGGCGACGCGGTGGGAGAGATCGCCGCGCAGCACGGCGAGGCCCTCCTCGGTCTCGAGCACGGAGCGCAGGCCGACCGGATCGCGGTCGAGCGCGACGCGGTCGCGCGCGACCTTGAGCGTGGGGCGGAGCGGGGGCGGGGTCGTCGCGCCCGACGCCGTCGGGGGATCGAGGCGCGAGAACAGGGCGAACTGGGGCCCCAACTGCGTGTACAGTGCATCTTTCTGGCGCTGTGCGAAGGCGACGACGCCGAGGTCGGCCACCAGCCACGCGCCGAGGAGCGCGAGCGCCAGGCGCCCCGACCTCGAGCGGAGGCGCGGGCGGAGCGCGCGGAGGGAAGGGGAGGCGAGGGCGACGGCGGCGACGCCCGCCACGGCAGCGGCGGCGAGCGCCTGCGATCGCTCGTGCACCGCCATCGCTAGGGCGGCGGCGCGCGCGGCGCGGGTGGGCTCGAGGCTCCAGACTGCGTCGCAGAGCGCCTGCGCGCGCGTCACGGCCGAGGCCGCGGCGAAGAGGACGCCGAAGGCCGCGGGGACTCCGGCGCCGAGGGCCGGGGCGAACGCGAGCGCGGCGAACGGGATGGCCGCCGAAGGCGCGCCGAGCGTGACGCATCCCGTGGCGAGCGCGAGCGCGAAGAACGAGATCGCGCGGTGGCGCCCGTCAGGCGGACCGGCTTGGTCGCGCGACTTGGCCACGATCGCGAAGCAGAGTGCGCTGGCGAGCGCGAGGCCGACGTAGCGGTTGGCGCTCGCCTCCCAAGCGCCCTCGTGGAACAGCTCGAAGGCCTCCTCGGGGCTGCGCCGCGCGAGCGTGTGGAAGACCGCGCCGAAGCCGGTCCACGTCGTGAACGTCCCGAGGGCGGCGCCGGCGAGCGCCCAGCCGTACCCCGCTCGGCGCGCGAGGAGCAGCGCTCCGGCGGCGAGGTAGACGGTGATCGTCACCCAGACGCCTCCGCCCGCGCCGCGCAGCCACTCGGCGAGGGAGCTCGCGCGTGGGTAACCGAAGAGGGCGAGCTGGGCGAGGCCGTAGGCGAGGAAGAACAGCGGCATCAGCAGCGCGCGCGCGCCGCGCCGAGCCTCCCGGGCGCCGAAGGCGGCGTCGCCCGCCACGATCGCCTCGCGCACGTCGGCGAAGCGCGCGCGCGGCTCCTTCTCCAGGAGCCGGGCGACGAACCACTCGATGCTCCCACTGGCGGAGACGCCGCGCTCGGCCAAGGTCGCCGGCTTCTTGGATACGTGAGCCTGGACGAGCTCGGCGAAGGAACCGTCGCGGAACGGCAGCTGACCGGTCATCGCCTCGAAGAGCGTCACGCCGAGCGCGTACTGGTCCGCGGCGGGCCCCACGCCCTGGTTCCACCACTGCTCGGGGGCCATGTACGCGGGCGTGCCGACCGGCGCGCCCGTCGCCGTCACCTTGGGCATCGACGCGCCCTCGCCGTGCGCCCGCGCGATTCCGAAGTCGACGAGCGTGGGCCCGCGCTCGGGGAGCAGGACGTTCTCGGGCTTGACGTCGCGGTGGACGATGCCCGCGTCGTGCGCCGCGGCCAGCGCGAGCGCGACCGGCCGGAGCAGCGACCACGCGCGCGCCGGCGCGAGCGGACCCTCGCGCGCGATGAGGGCGCGCAGCGACTCGCCTTCGATCTCGGGCATGATCACGAAGGGCAGATTCTCGTCCGTCGTGCCGGCGTCGAGCAGGGCCACCGCGCTCGGGTGCGATGCCGCGCGCAGGGCCTCGGCCTCGCGCAGCAGGCGCGCGTGCCAGTCGGGCTCGTCACGCAGCTCGGGCCGGAGCGTCTTGAGCACCGCGACGGCGCCGTCCTTGCGCACGCGCCACACGGTGGAAGTCCCTCCCTCGCCGACGCGCCCTTCGACCGTCCAGCCCGCGACGACGTCACCCTCGCGGAGCGTCATGACGGCTTGGGATCGATCCCGTGGGCGCGCACGAGCTCGTAGAACCGGGAGCGCGAGAGGCCGAGCGACCGCGCCGCCTCGGTCGCGCTCCGCGCCCGCGCGATCGCCTCTCGCAGCAGCTTGGCCTGGAAGCGCCGCGTCTGCTCCTGGTAGCTCGCCGCCTCGCCGTCGTCGGCGGCGCCGCCGCTCGCGTCCGGGAAGAGGTGGCGCGGCTCGATGACGCCCACCCGCTCCGCGCGCGCGAACGCCGCGCTGCGCTGCACGGCGGCCTCGATCTCCCGCACGTTGCCGGGCCAGTCGGCGGCGGCGAGCGCGGCCCGGGCCGCGAACGAGAGCACGAGCGGCTCGCCCCCCAACTGCGAGACGAAGTGCTCGGCCAGCGGCACGACGTCCTCGCGGCGCTCGGCGATGGACGGCACGCGCAGGGCGAGCACGCTCAGCCGGTAGAACAGGTCTTCGCGAAAGGTCTTCTCTCGGACGCGCGCCGAGAGGTCGGCGTTGGTCG
Organism: Polyangiaceae bacterium; assembly: GCA_035470765.1. Lineage (GTDB taxonomy): Bacteria > Myxococcota_A > Polyangia > Polyangiales > Polyangiaceae > DASXHD01. The sequence goes on from DATIQP010000161.1 coordinate 3,475, forward strand.
CCGCGACGACGCGCACGTCGACCTCGGTCGGCTCCGTCGCCCCGAGCGCGTGGAAGCGCTTCGACTGCAAGAAGCCGAGGAGCTTGGCCTGCGACTCGAGCTTCAGCTCCGCCATCTCGTCGAGGAAGAGGGTGCCGCCGTGCGCCGCCGCGATCTTGCCCGCGATCTTGCGCGTCGCCGTGGAGTGCGCGCCCTTCTCCGCGCCGAACAGCTCCGACTCGACGAGCGCCTCCGGGATGGCGGCGCAGTTGAGCAGGGCGAACGGCCCGCGGGCGCGCGCCGACGCGTCGTGAATGGCGCGCGCGAAGGCGCCCTTGCCCGAGCCCGTCTCTCCCAGCAGCAGCACCGCCACGTCGCTCGACGCGGCGACGTGGGCCAGCGAAAGAGCGCGCGCGAGCGCCGGGGAGCGGCCGATCACGCCCGGCGCGGGCATGCGCGCGCGGACCTCGGCGGTGGCGTCGCGCGACTCGCGGCGCGCCTGCGCGGCCAGGCGATCCAGAAAGGGGCCGAGGCCCTTCGCGCACGTCTCGACGACCCGGACCTCCCGCTCGCCGAACGGCCCGGGGGCGCGGCGGCCCGCGAGGTAGAGCGCGCCGCCGCGGCCGACGGGCGCGCACACGACCGCCTCGATGCGTGCAGCCTGCACGCTCTTGTTCCCCGAGAAGCGCGGGTCCGTGCGCGCCGACGCCGTGCTCACCGTCTCCCGCGACGCGATCGCCTCGGCCACGATGCCGCTCGAGAGCTCTCCCTCGAGGCGCTTGCGGTCTTGCGCGTCGCAGCCGAAAAAGTGCAGCGCCCCGAGGCCCGGCTCGCGCACGACGATGACCCCACGCTCTGCTCCCGTCAGCTCGACGACGAGCGCGAGCGCCTCGTCGAGCAGCGGGTCGAGCTCGTCGTGTCCGCCGAGCTCGATCAGGCGCTTGTAGAGGTCGCGCTCGGCCGCGAGGGCGTCGGTTTCCGAGGTCATGGCGTCAACGTATCAGCTGTTCCTCCGACGCGACCGGTGCCAGAGTTCGTGGGTGGAATCGAACTCGTTCGACGTGATCATCGTCGGGGCCGGTCTTTCGGGGGTGGGCGCTGCCTATCACGTCCAGTCGCGGCTGCCGGGCAAGACGTACGCCATCCTCGAGGGGCGCGACTCGATGGGCGGGACGTGGGACCTGTTCCGCTATCCCGGCATCCGTTCGGACTCGGACATGTACACGCTCGGGTACTCCTTCCGGCCCTGGACGGACCCGAAGGCCATCGCCGACGGGCGATCCATCCTCTCGTACATCACGGAGACGGCGGCGGCCTACGGCATCGATCGCCACGTCCGCTACGGGCACCGCGTGGAGCGCGCGCGCTGGTCCAGCGAGCGCGCGCGCTGGACGCTCGACGTCCGCGACGCCGCCTCGGGCGAGACGAAGCGCTTCGAGGCGAGGTTCCTCTTCGTGTGCGCCGGCTACTACGACTACGACGAGGGCTACACGCCCGAGCTCGCCGGCCGAGACCGGTTCCGCGGCCGCATCGTGCACCCCCAGCGGTGGCCGGAGGATCTCGACTACGCCGGCAAGCGCGTCGTCGTCATCGGCAGCGGCGCCACGGCCGTCACGCTCGTGCCCGCCCTCGCCGAGCGCGCGGCGCACGTCGTCATGCTCCAGCGCTCACCCACGTACGTCGTGTCGCTGCCGAGGCGTGATCCCATCGCCAACTTCCTCCGCGAGCGCCTCCCCGCGCGCGCCGCCTACGCAGCGACGCGCTGGAAGAACGTCGCCGTCGCCTCCGCCTTCTACCAGTTCTGCCGGCGCTTCCCGGATCGGGCGAAGCGAATGCTCGTGGGCCAGGTCGAGAAGGCGCTGCGCGGCAGCGAGGTCGACGTCGATCCGCACTTCGTCCCGTCGTACGACCCGTGGGACCAGCGCCTCTGCTTCGTGCCCGACGACGATCTGTTCCTCACGCTGCGGGACGGACGGGCTTCGGTCGTCACCGATCACATCGACACGTTCACCGAGACCGGGCTGCGGCTGCGCTCCGGGGCGACACTCGACGCCGACGTCGTCGTCACCGCCACGGGCCTCAAGCTCAAGTTCCTCGGCGGCGTCGAGGTCGAGATCGACGGGCGCCGCTTCGAGCCCTCGCGCGCCCTCGCCTACAAGGGCATCATGTTCAGCGACGTGCCGAACCTCGCCGTCGCGATCGGCTACACGAACGCCTCGTGGACGCTCAAGTGCGATCTCGCTTCGGAGTACGTGTGCCGCCTGCTCGCGTACATGGACGAGCACGGCTACGCGCAGTGCTGCCCGCGCCGCAACGACCCGTCGGTCGAGGAAGCGCCGCTCATCGACTTCTCCTCCGGCTACGTTCAGCGGTCGATCCAGAGCTTCCCGAAGCAAGGCTCGAAGGCGCCGTGGCGCCTCTATCAGAACTACGCGCTCGACCGCGCGGTGCTCCGCCACGCCCCGCTCGCGGACCGTGTGATGGAGTTTCGAGCTTCGGCGGGCGGGGTCCCCGATCACGAGGATTGACGCCCGCGCGCGAGGCCTCTAGCGAGGGGGGAGGAGGCGCAGCAAAAAATGGCCGTCAGCCCGATTCCGCCGGGGTACCACACGATCACCGCGCAGCTCGCCGTCGAGGACGCCGCGAAGGCCATCGAGTTCTACAAGGCGGCGTTCGGCGCCGAGGTGCTCGACCAGGCCCCCGATCCGAGCGGGAAGAAGATCTGGCACGCCGCGCTCCGCATCGGCGACTCGATGCTCTTCGTGAACGACGTCTTTCCCGACATGGGCGGGACGAAGAGCAACTCGAACATGTGGCTGTACGTGCCGGACGTCGACGCGTCGTTCAAGCGCGCCGTCGCCGCGGGTGCCAAGTCGACGATGCCCGTGACCGACATGTTCTGGGGCGATCGCACGGGCCAGGTCGCCGATCCGTTCGGCCAGAAATGGACCCTCGCGACGCGCAAGATCGAGATGACCCCGGCCCAGATGAAGGCCGCCGGGGACGCGTTCATCGCGAGCTTGAAGAAGTAGCCTTGCGCACGCTGTTCATCGTCCTCGTGAGCGCCGCGCTCGGGTGCCGGTCGCCCGCGCGCGCCGACAAGGACGCAGCCGCGCCGAGCGGCGCGCCGAGCGCGTGCGAAAAGCTCGGCGCGCCGTGCACCTTTGCCCCCGGCAAGCTCGGGACGTGCGTCGAGGTGGAGCGGCCCGAAGGTCCGTCGGCGTTCGTGTGCCAGTCGCAGCACTAGGTGCGTGTGCTGCATAGCACACGCACACAGCCTCGGACGAGCCTCGGCTAGTCCACGCCTTCGTCGCCGTCGCCGTGCGCGACGAGCTCCTAGGCGGGAGCCGCGCCGCGTCGCCGCAGGGCCCGCTCGAACCGCTCGCCGAGGCCGGAGCCGACGGCGAACACGAACCACGCCGTGCACGCCGCCGCCCGGTCCCGTGAGGGCGTCGCCGCGTCGAGGAAGAACTCGAGCGCCTCCTCGAGCGACTCGTAGGCGTGGGACGTGGTCAGCACGACGTCGTCCTTCGTCTCGGGCTGGCCGCTCGAGGCGATGGCATCGTCGAACGTCTCCTCGACCATCGAGCAGCCGGGGCCCCAGGTGCACACGAACGCGGCGCCTCGCGCGACCGCGTCCTCGGCGATCGACTCCGCGTCGACGGCGTGATCGGCGGCGAAGAGCAGGGCGAAGCCCGCAGCCGCCCAGGGCAGCTCGCCTGGCCACTGTTCGACGCCGGCGGCCTCGAGAAGCCAGACGTCGCGA
>DATIQP010000162.1:0-3647 GCA_035470765.1 Polyangiaceae bacterium
CCGCGTACGGCCTGCTCGTGATCGAGCGTGACGCTGATCGCGGCCGGCAGCTCGAAGCCCGGCAAAAACGGCGTATTTTCGCGCGAGCGCTCCACGCTCGCGGCGACCTCGGGCTCTCGCGTCCACAGGCGGACGGTGTGCTGCATGCGGGCGGCGTGGATGGCGAGCGCGGTCCCCCACGCGCCCGCGCCGACGACGGCGACTGTGGCCATGCGGCAAAGCTAGCAAAAGCCCCCGGTAGGACGCTACGTATGCGGTCGTGGAACGCGTCGTCATCACGGGCATCGGTCTGATCACTCCGTTGGGCATCGGAACGGCAGAGACGTGGCAGGCTCTGCTGGCCGGCCGCAGCGGCATCGCCCCCATCACCCTCTTCGACTCCTCGCAGCATCGCGTGCGCTTCGCGGGCGAGGTCAAGGCCTGGGAGCCGACGCGGTGGATCGAGCGCAAGCGCCTGAAGGAGATGGACCGCTTCCAGGAGTTCGCCCTGGGCGCCGCGGCGCTCGCCATCGAGGACGCCGGCCTGGTGCTGACCGAAGCCGAGCGCCGTCGCGCGGGGTGCTTCGTGGGCGTGGGGCTCGGCGGCCTCGCGACGCTCGAGAAAGCCAAGGAGACGCTGATGACGCGCGGACCGACCAAGGTCAGCCCGTTCGCCATCGTCTCGATGATCGCCAACCTCGCCGCCGGGCAAGTGTCGATCGCGCACCAGCTGCGGGGCCCGAGCTACTGCACGACGAGCGCCTGCTCGAGCGGCGCCCACGCCATCGGCGAGGCAACCGAGTGGATCCGCCGCGGCAAGTGCGACGTCATGGTGGCGGGCGGCGCCGAGGCGACGGTCACCCCCATCGGGATGGCGGGCTTCGACTCCATGCGCGCGCTCTCGAGGCGCAACGACGATCCCACGGCGGCGAGCCGGCCGTTCGACAAGGGCCGCGACGGCTTCGTCTGCGGCGAGGGCTCCGGCATCCTGGTGCTCGAGTCGCTCACGCGGGCGCGCGGGCGCGGCGCGCGGATCTACGCGGAGATCACGGGCTACGGCGCGTCGAGCGACGGCTTCAGCCTCACCCAGCCGTCACCCGGCGGCGAGGGCGCGATGCGCGCCCTCGAGATGGCGCTCGACGACGCCAAGCTCGCCCCCGACGCGATCGACTACGTGAACGCCCACGGCACGTCGACGCCGGTCGGCGACGCCGAGGAGTCGAAGTCGCTCGCGGGCGTGTTCGGCGCGCGCGCGCTGGACCACGAGCTGTGGGTGAGCTCGACCAAGTCGATGATGGGGCACCTGCTCGGCGCCGCGGGCGCGGTCGAGACTGCCATTTGCGCGCTCGCCGTCGCCCAGGGTCGCATCCCCCCCACCATCAACCTCGTCGAGCCGGACCCCGAGTGCTCGCTCGACTACGTGCCCAACGTCGCGCGCGAGCGGCGTATCCGCCACGCGATGAACGACTCGTTCGGGTTCGGCGGGACCAACTGCGCGCTCGTGCTCTCGCGCTTCGACGCGTGACCCGGCCCCTCAGCCGCCCGTGACGGGCAAGGCCAGCACGACTTCCGTCCCGCCGCCGCCGCGATCGCGCACGTCGATCCGGCCCGACATCTGCGACATCATCACCCGCGAGACGTAGAGACCGAGTCCCGTGCTGGTCCCCTTGCTCGTCACGAACGGGTCGAAGACGCGCCCGCGCAGCTCGGCGGGGATGCCGGGGCCGTCGTCGGCCACGGAGACGAGCACCTCGTCCCCCTCGCGCCGCGCACGGATCCAGACGTGATGGCCCGGCCCGTCGTCCTCGCCGAAGGCCTGCACCGCGTTCATGACCAGGTTGAGCAGGACCTGGGCGAGGCGCACGGCGTTGCCGCGCACGGCAGGCACGTCCCTCTGCTCGTCGCGGACGAGGGTGACACGCCGCGAGATCTCGGCGCGGGTGAGACCCACGATGGAGTCGATGACCTCGTGCACGTCGACCGGCTCGAGATCGAGCTCGCGGCGCGCCGAGAACGCGAGCATGTCTCGGAGCAGCGCCGAGATGCGCTCCGCACCGTCGAGCGCGACGGTCAAACGTTCGCGCAGCTCCACGGCGGCGGTCGAGCGCGAGCCGTCGACCAAGTCGAGCGCGGCCTTGACGTTGGCGACCACGTACGTAATCGGGTTACGGATCTCATGACCGATGCCGGCGGCGAGAGCGCCGAGCGAAGCGAGCCGGTCGGCGTGGACCAGCGTCGCCTGGAGCTGGCGGACCTCGCTCCGATCTTCTGCGAGGAGGGCGTATCGCTCTTCTCCGCTGTCGTCGCGCGGCATCGGCAGGATCTTGCCGTCGAGCGTCCGCACGCCGGTCGCGGTGTCGAGCTTCAGCTGGAAGTCGACCGGACCGCCGCGCTCTCGCGCGCCGCGGAACCGCGCGATCGCCCGGCGCACGACGTCGTCCGGCACGCCGAGCTCCCGCTCGCTCTTGCCGCGAAGCCCAGCCGGCGTGCTGGCCAGGAGCGCCGCGGCGAAAGGGTTGTCCTCGACGTGGACGATGTCGTCGCCTCGCACGGCGCGGAGGCCCATCGCGATCGGCGCGTGCTCGAAGAAGCCCTGGAGGAGGTCGCGCCGCCTCTCGCTCTGCTGCTCGGCGTCGCGTGTCTCGGTGACGTCGATGTTCACGCCGATGGTGCCGCAGACGCGCGAGCCGTCGCGGATCGGCACGATGATGTTGACGTACGTCCGCTCGCGGCCGCCCACCACGTAGCGAACCTCGCCCTGCACGACCTCACCGGCCATGACGCGGGCGTTGTTCTGCCGCCACACGTCGCGTACGTCCTCCGGGATGGACGAGTCGTCCGGCGCCTGGCCGACGAGCCCGGGCCAGTGCGCCTCGGACGCCGCGTTCGCCCACACGCAGCGCTGCTCGGCGTCGCGGATCCACACGTCGAACGGCAAAGCCTCGACGAGGAGGCAAAAGCCGCGGACGAACCCGGCCGCCCCACCGAAGGTCGACCCCTCTTCGGCGCCCGCTCCGCCGCTGTCTTCGCGCCGCGCCATCGAGTCCGACCACCTACGTTAGCGCTCACCCCCGCGTCAGTACACGTCCTTGCGGTACCGGCCGGCCGACTCCAGCTTCCGCAGCTCCTCGACCCCGTCGCGTCCCGAGCCGGCCGCGAGGATGTCGATCAGGGCGGCCTGGACGTCCGGCGCCATGCGCTGGGCGTTGCCGCACACGAACACCACCGCGCCCTCGGCCAACCACCGGTACAGCTCGCTCTGCTTCTCTCGCATGCGGTGCTGGACGTAGATGCGCTCGGGCTGGTCGCGGGAGAACGCGCAGTCGAGGCTCGTGAGCACGCCACGCGCGGCGAATTCGCGGAGCTCGGCCTCGTAGTAGAAGTCGCACGCGTTGCGCGCTCCGAAGAACAGCCAGCTCTTGCCGGCGGCGCCCGTCGCGGCGCGCTCCTCGAGGAAGGCGCGGAACGGAGCCACGCCCGTCCCCGGGCCGATCATGACGATGGGCACGTCCGCCGCGGGGAGCCGGAACTCGGGCGCCGGCTGGACGTAGACGTCGAGCTCGAGCCCGGGCGGCGCGCGGTCCGCGAGCATCGACGAGGCGACGCCCGCGCGCTTGCGGCGGCGCATCTCGTAGCGCACCACGTCGACCGTGAGGTGGGCCTCGCCC
>DATIQP010000163.1:0-6935 GCA_035470765.1 Polyangiaceae bacterium
CGGGTTCTCGGTGAGGATGCGCTTGGTGGCGTCGATCCCGTTGAGCTCCGGCATGGCCACGTCCATGACGACGACGTCGGGCTGGTGGGTCTGGATCTTGGCGAGCGCCTCGCGCCCGTTCGAAGCCTCGGCGACGACTTCCAACCCCTCCTTTTCCAAAATCGCGCGCAACCCGTCCCGCATGATTTGGTGATCGTCGACCAGCATGATCTTCATGGTCCCTCCCGCTCGAAAGCCGGGCGCTCTGGCGCACCTTCTAGGCGTACGACAATCCTGGCGCATGTGCCACGGGCCGGCGATGAATCCACCTCGAAGGCTCCCCCGAGCTGGCGCACCTGTTCGCGAACACCGAACAGGCCGAACCCGGCGGCCTCGGCGTCCTGCTCGAAGCCGCGGCCCTCGTCGCGAACCTCGAGCCGCAACTGGCGCTCCGTCGCCCGAACGTCGACCGAGGCGCGTGCGACGGCGGCGTGCTTTGCGACGTTGACGAGCAGCTCGCGCGAGCACCCGAACAGCACCGCGGCCACGTCGTCGGGCAGCTTGGGTACGACACCGTCCGCGGCGATTTCGACGCGCAGGCCATGCTGCCGGCCCATCTCCTCGGCGAGCCAGCGGAGCGCTGCGACGAGCCCCAGATCGTACAGGATGGGTGGGCTGATCTCGAACGTGAGCGAGCGGGTCTCGACGAGGGTCCTCTGCAGCAGGCGGAGCGCGTCGTCGATCGCGGTCCTGACGTCGCCGCTCGCCGTCATGCGCACCGTCGCCAGCTTCATGTGGGCGACTGCCAGGGCTTGCCCGAGGCGGTCGTGGACGTCCCCTGCGATCCGTCGCCGTGCGCGCCGCTCCTGCAGCATCGAGTCGAAGGCCATGCGCCGGAGCTTCTGCTGGTAGGCGCGCCTCTCGGACAGATCGGCGAGGGTGCACCGGCAGGCGGCCTTGCGCGACCGCGATTTCGGGAGCGGCAGGAGGGTCATGAGGACGGGAATGGCGGGCCGGCCCGGCGCGGTGATCTCCACCTCGAAGGAACAGAGCTCGCCGCTATCGAGCGCTTCGCGGCGGCGCCGGTGGAACTCGTCGGCGTCCGTCGGGGCGATCCGCGCCGCGAGGCGGACACGGCCGATCCGCGTGCGCTCGAGCCCGAGCAGCTCGGCCGCGGCCCGATTGAGCTCGAGGATGCGCCCGGCGCGATCGATCGACAGGTGCGGCGTCGGCGCGACGTCGCGGAGCGGACGATAGCGGACCTCGCTCTTCTCGAGCGGTGGACGCGTCCTCACCCCCCCACGACCGCCTCTCGCTGCCGCACTCCGCGCCATTTCTATTCCCCCAAGCTCCCGTGTGGGTCTACGGCAAGCTCGGGCACGGAGCAAGGGCCGAGCGGCCCCGGCGGTTGCGAAGGCCCCGCCCATGGACGATGGTGGTGCCATGCCGAAGCTGGCCGTCGTCATAGCGAGCACCCGCCCTGGTCGTGTCGGGCTTCCGGTCGGGCGGTGGTTCTTCGAGGCTGCCCGCGCCCACGCCAAGTTCGAGGTCGAGCTGATCGATCTGAAGGAGGTCGCGCTGCCCGCCCTCGACGAGCCGCGCCACCCGCGCCTCAAGCTGTACGAGCACGCGCACACCAAGGCCTGGAGCGCGCGCGTCGAGGCTATCGACGCGTTCGTCTTCGTGACGCCCGAGTACAACTACAGCATGCCGCCGGCGCTGCTCAACGCGCTCGACTTCCTCTCGGCCGAGTGGGCCTACAAGCCCGCCGCCTTCGTCAGCTACGGCGGCGTGAGCGGAGGGACGCGCTCGGTCGAGATGACGAAGCAGGTGCTCACCGCGCTCAAGATGATGGCCATTCCCGAGAGCGTCATCATCCCGTTCGTGAGCAAGCAGATCGACGCCTCGAGCGGCGAGTTCGCCCCGGCGCCGGCCCAGCACCAGGCCGTGGCGCTCGTCCTGGACGAGCTGCTCCGCTGGAGCACGGCGCTGGCTCCGCTGCGCGCGAAGCCCTGACGCAGCGGGTGCGCCTTTTCGCAAACGCTGCCAGCGGGGCGGTCTGCTCCGGCGGATTCTGCCGCTCTTGGCGCGCGGCACGCAAGATGCCCGCTTGTCCATCGGAGGCTTCGCCATGAAAAAGCCCACTCTGTTTGGAGTCCTTCTCGGGCTGGCGGTCACCTCGTGCGCGCAGACTCAGCCCTCCTCGGCCTTGCCGGCGCCCAACGCACAAGGCGAGTACACCCCGGGTTGGCCGGACCTCGGTCGCGGAGAGGCCCGCTTCATCACCATCCAGCTCGGCCCCGACACCTACGCGTACTGCCGCGACGTCAGCCCCAAGTTTCCGTTCGATTCCAGCATGACGTACGTCCAGCACGCCGATCAGCTCCAGGCGCTCGCGTCGTGCCTGAACCACGACGTCATGCAATCGCGACACGTGCTGCTCGTCGGTCGCGCCGATCCGCGAGGCACGGACGCCTACAACCTCGGCCTCGGCGAGCGCCGCGCGCAGCAGATCAAAGAGCTGCTCATCAAGAACGGGCTCGACGCGGATCGGATCGACATCTCGACCGAGGGTGCGCGGGACGCGAAGGGTCAGCTCCCGGACTACTCGTTCGGCTACGACCGGCGTGTCGACGTCGTCGTCACCGGCGGCGGGCACGCGCCCTAAGCCGAGTCGATCAGGCGTGAGGCGGCGGCGTGCTGTGCGCAGGCTTGCCTGCGGTGGCCTCGAGGTAGGCCTGCGCCACCTCGCGCTCGCCCACCAGTCCGAGGACGATCCCCTCCTCGTCGAGGACGGGGATCTCGCGTAGACCTTCGGCGCGCATCAGCTCGAAGACCGTGCGCAGATCGTCGTGCGCCCGCACCGCGATGGGGTTGCGCATCAGATCGCTCGCGTTGATGAGCAGCTCGAGCTCCGGCTCGGCTTGCAGGACGGCGATCTCGTCGGTGGTCACGACGCCGATGAGCTTCTGTTCGTCGTCGACCACCGGAAAGACGAACTGGTGGGTGTTGGCGGCGACCCTGCGAACGATCTCGCTGGGCACGGTCTTCTGGGTGAACGAGATGAACGGGGTCCCACTCGCGAGCAGCGAGTCGAGCTTGAGGACCTCGAGCGTGTCGAGCACGGCGCGGTTGCGCAGGTGAACGCCGTCCTGCGCGAGGAGCGCCTCGTAGATCGGCTCCGGACGCCATCGCCGCGCGATGACGTAGGCGCTCATGTTGGCGATCATCAGCGGGAGGATCAGGCTGTAGCCGGAGGTCATCTCGACGATGATGAGGACGCTCGTGATCGGCACGCGGATGGACGCGCTGAAGACGGCCCCCATCCCGACGAGCGCGAAGGCGCCGACGTCGTCGTGGTGGAAGAGCAGGCGGTCGAGCGAGCCGAAGGCGCCGCCCAGCATGGCGCCGATGAAGAGCGAGGGAGCGAAGATGCCGCCGGCCCCACCGCTCGAGTACGAGAAGACGGTGGCGACGAGCTTGCCGGCGCACAGGACGATCATCACCTTGGCGGCGAGCTGGCCCATGAGGGCCTGGTCGAGGACGCGGTAGCCGCCGCCGGTGATGCCGCCGATGCGAAGCCACGCCATCACGCCGATCGCGACGACGCCGGTGGCGGCTCCGCCGATGGCGGGTTGAGCCCAGAGGGGCACGCGGCGCATCGCCCGAAAACGCGCGCGCACTTTGAGCAGGCCGTCGGTGAAGGCCACGGCCGCCACCGCCGCCGCGACGCCGAGCGCCGCGTAGAGCAGCAGGGAGCGCGGGTCGGTGAGGGTGTAGTGCTGAGGTGACGCGAGGACGGGGTTCTCGCCGAGGACGCTGCGTTCGATGACGGCGGCGAGCGCGGCCGCCACGATGACGCCGGAGAGCACCGTGTGATCGAGCTGGCCGACGACCTCCTCGATGGTGAACGTGACGGCGGCGATCGGCGCGTTGAACGCGGCGGCGATGCCCGCGGCGGCGCCGACCGGAATGAGGCGCCGCCGGCTCTGCGGGGAGAGCTGCACCACCCGGCCGAGCGCGCTGGCGACACCGGCGCAGATCTGCACCGTGGGGCCCTCGAGGCCGAGCGAGCCGCCCGTCGCGATCTGGAGCGAACCGATCACGAACTTGCCCACGGCGTCCCGCAGCGGGACCTTCCCCGCGCGTGACGCGAAGGCCGTCTTCACCTGCGGGATGCCGCTGCCCCGCGCCCCGGGGACGACGAATTGAAGCAGCAGCCCGGCCGCCAGCGCGCCGAGGGCCGGCGTCGCGAGGGTCCACGGGATCCACTTCCAGCCCGGGGCAGTGAGCGCCCGGTCGATCAGTCGCGCGCTGAAGAAGAAGATCGCCCCGCGGAACGCGACGGCGGCGAGGCCGCAGAGGCCGCCGATGAGGATCGTGAGGATGAAGAGGCGCTGGGGCTCGGTCGGCGCGAGGCGAAGCTCGAGCCGCAGCGCGTACATGCGCCACAGAGAGAACAGGGCTCGGACGCGTCGAGCCGCGCGGCCGGACGGCGGCGATTGAGTGAAGGAAGGTTCTGGCACCACTACAGCACGAGCATGTTAGCCGAAGTCGGCCGCGATGGCGGCGGGCGATGCTCGCGACTCAGCGGTAGTCGTCCGGCCCGAACTCCACGTCGGCGGTGTTCTGCGCCTCCATCAGACCGCGGAGCGTCTCGTGCACGACGGTGAGGGCCTCGACCCGCGTCGTGGGCAGCGCGAACGCCTCGTGCTCGACGTCGGGGAGGGCGGCGAGGCGCGCCGCCACGGCGTCCGCGTCGGCGGGGTCGACCTCGAAGTGGGAGTGCCAGCCCTCGGCGTCCGTGAGCGTGATGGCCTCGAGCGCCATTCCAAGGGGATTGCAGGCAAGATAGACGTGTACGAAGTACAGGCGCCAGGCCTCGTGCTCGCCCTCGGCGAACCAGAACGCCCCGAACTGTTGCCGCATGACCTCGCCGAGGTAGGCGCCGACGGCGGCCGCGACGAGAAGAAGCGTCTCGGGCCGCGCGTGGACCTCCGCGCGGGCGTCGCGCACGTATTGGTCGAGGATGGGGAGGGTGTCCGTGGAGTAGTCGAGGGCGACTCTGTAGCGGGTCCCGACGAAGCGCACGCAGGAGGCCGCCAGCTCGAGCACGGCCGGCGGAGGCGGATAATCCGAGTCGTCCACAGGAATCTCGCCGGAGCTGCGGCCGGTGCCGTTGAGGCCGTTGTTCGCGCCACCCATGTGATCGCGGTCTAGCACGGGCTCGGGCGAACGAGCCCTGGCTTTTTGAGCCAACCCTTCATAACGTAGAGAGTCCAGAATGCGCCTCGGCATTTTCAGCGACGTACACGCCAACTACGAGGCTCTCAGCGCCGTGCTGGAGGCGTATCGGTCCGAGAAGATCGACGTCTACTACTGCCTCGGCGACACCGTGGGCTACGGCGGCTCGCCGAACGAGTGCGCGGATCTCGTGCGAGAGCTGGCGAAGAGGACGATCCTCGGCAACCACGACGCCGCGGTCTCGGGCCGGATGGACTACTCGTACTACTACGAGGCCGCCCGCCACGCCCTCGACGCGCACGCCGCCTGCCTGTCGCCCGAGAACATGACCTGGCTCAAGTCGCTCCCCTACGAGGTGCGGCTCGACGACGCCGGCGTCCTGCTCTGCCACGGCTCGCCGGTGCGCCTCGAGGAGTTCGAGTACATCTTCGCGCCGGAGCAGGCGCGCGAGTGCCTCGCGATCTGGGAGCAGCTCGGCAACCTGACGCTCATCGGCCACTCGCACCTGTGCAAGGTCTTCGCGCTCACCAAGACGTCCGTCGAGGAGCTGCCCTCGATGGACTTCGAGCTCGAGAAGGACAAGAAGTACATCGTGTCGGTCGGGAGCGTCGGCCAGCCCCGCGACTTCGACAACCGCGCCAGCTTCACGGTCTTCGACACCGAGACGAAGCGTTTCGAGTTCAAGCGCATCGAGTACGACATCGAGCTCGCGGCGGACAAGGTGCTGCGCGCGCGCCTCGAGCGGAACTTCGCCCACCGGCTTTTCATCGGCGTCTGATTCGGGTCATGCCGGCGGCGCTGACGTGGAACGAGGCGCGTCCCACGGCGAGGCCTGGTGTGATGGTGCGCTTCGACGGCACGGGGGCGCCAACGCGACGGGTGTGGATCGGGCTGTTCGTGGCCGCCTTCTCGGCACTCTTCGTCAAGCTCGTCTACGCGCAGCCCAACCCGGCGTGGGCGCACGCGGTGCCGCTGCTCATCATGTGCGCGGGCATCGGGCTGATGGTGCAGGGCGTGCCGGGGCCTCACAAAGGTCGCATCGAGGTCGACGGCGCCCTGATGCGGTTCGTGCCGTCCGGTCTGTACGCCATCGCGTTGAAGCTCGAGGTCTTCCTCGTGGACATCGAAGCCTTCTCCAGCGACTCGCAGACGACGACCATGGAGATCGACGCGAACGGCGGCACGATGATGGTCGACGAGGTGCGCTTCCGCGTCTACCTCCACCGGAGCGACGGCCGCCGCCACATCCTCGCAATGTTCGGCGAGAAGGCGACGGCCGAGGCCATGGTTCAGAGTCTCGAAGGGCTCGTCACCCGCGCGCGCGCCGGGTGGTTCAGTTCGCCGGCTTGACCGCGATGTGCGGCACCTTCTTGCCGTCGCCGTTGGTCTTCTCGGGCGCCGTTGCTTTCGGCTCGGGGGCGGGGGCGGGGGCGGTGGCGGAGTTGTTGGCGTTGGCCCCCGCGCGGCGGATGTTGTGCTTGGCGAGGACCATCGCTTCGATGCGGTCCATCACGTCGGGGTGCTGCTCGAGGTAGGTGCGCGCGTTCTCTCGGCCCTGACCGATACGGTCACTCTCGAAGGAGAACCACGAGCCGCTCTTCTCGACGATGCCGATCTCGCTCGCGAGATCGAGCACGTCGCCCGAACGGGAGATGCCCTGGCCGTAGAGGATGTCGAACTCCACCTCGCGGAACGGAGGCGCCATCTTGTTC
>DATIQP010000164.1:0-14396 GCA_035470765.1 Polyangiaceae bacterium
CGAGGCTTCGAACGCGACTTCCGCGAGCGCGAGCGGCCCCACCCCGGCCGCGGGGGGCGACGCGCGCAGCACCAGCTGCACCGGCGCGCCGTCGGCCCGACGGAGCTGCAGCGCGCCGGCGATGCGCTCGATGCGCCAGCCGAGGCGGGTGGCGAGCCAGCCGACGAGCAAGCTCGCCTCGGGCCCCAGGCGAGCGCCCTTGTCCGACACCTGCGCGACGCGCAGCATGTCCACCGCGAAGGCGAACGGCCGCATCGCAGGGTCGTCGAAGAACCGCGCGCACATCTCCTGCCAGGTGGAGAGGCGCGTCCAGGCGAGATCCGCGATGGCGGGCCCGCGATGGCGCTGCTCCTTCACCCACTGCGCGAGCGAGCGGACGCTCGCGAAGGACGTGAGCTGCGTGTCGACGACGACGCGCTCGGCGCCGCGCGCGAGCTCGCGGAAGATCGTGTCGTCCGTGTGGACGCGGCCGAGCCAGACGAGCGTCGTCGGCAGCTCGGGGACGACGAGCGCGTCGACGGCGCTCGCGATGCGCGCGCACGCCAGCCCCGAGGCGCGGAGCGTGACGCGCTCGGAGCAGGTCGTTTCCTCGCCGGCAGCGCAGATCGGGGCCACCTCGCCTTCGAGGAAGATCTCGGGCGCCGCGGCCTCGATGCTCACCACGATGGCGCGCGACGGGATGCTCTGCGTGACGGTGTCCACGATGGGGATGTACGAGGAGGCGAGCGCGTCCGAGCTCGCGACCACGACGAGGTTCATGGTGCAGACGCGCGAGCGCTGGGGCTCGCCCGGGGCCGTCGGCGAGCTCCACATGTCGCGGAGCTGCTGCTCGATCTGCTCGAGCACGGAGCTCATCTGGACGGGCGACAGCGATCTCGGCCCGGCGGAGGGCGGCGGCGTCAAGGCTTCCTCCAGCGCCGCCCGTCGTGCGCGAGCAGGTCGTCGGCGGCGTCGGGCCCCCAGGAGCCCGCGGAGTAGATCGGCGGCGGCACATTGCCGCCGTCGCGCCACGCCTCG
Organism: Polyangiaceae bacterium; assembly: GCA_035470765.1. Taxonomy (GTDB): domain Bacteria; phylum Myxococcota_A; class Polyangia; order Polyangiales; family Polyangiaceae; genus DASXHD01. The sequence goes on from DATIQP010000164.1 coordinate 1,018, forward strand.
AGGACGTGGTCGATGTACGCCCACTGCTCCTCCACCTCGTCGCGCCGGGTGAAGAGCGTCGCCTCGCCGCGCATCGCGTCGAGCAGCAAGCGCTCGTACGCCTCGGGCGTGTTCGAGCCGAACGCGGCGCCGTAGCGGAAATCCATCGCGACGTTGCGCAGGATCGTGTGCTGGCCAGGCTCCTTCGACGTGAAGCGCACCGCGATGCCCTCGTCGGGCTGGATGCGCATCGCCAGGACGTTGGGCGTGATGCCGCCGTCTGGCGAGTGGAACAGAGGGTGGGGGACGCCCGAGAACTGGACCGCGATCTCGGTCACGCGCCGCGCGAGGCGCTTGCCGGCGCGCACGTAGAACGGCACGCCGCCCCATCGCCAGTTGTCGACGAAGACCTTCATCGCCACGTAGGTCTCGACGCACGAGTCCTTCGCCACGTCCGGCTCCTCCCGGTAGGCCGGCACCTCGTCGGCGCGGATGAAGCCGCGCCCGTACTGCCCGCGCACGACGCTCGCCGCGACGGTGCGCTTCTCCATCGGCCGGAGCGACCGCAGCACCTTGACCTTCTCGTCGCGCACCGCGTCGGCTGACAGCGAGATGGGCGGTTCCATCGCCGTGAGACAGAGCAGCTGCATCAGGTGGTTCTCGACGATGTCGCGCGTGACGCCGGTCTGCTCGTAGAACTTGCCGCGGCCCTCGACGCCGATCTCCTCGGCGACCGTGATCTGCACGTGGTCGACGTGCTCGCGGCTCCAGAGCGGCTCGAACATGCTGTTGGCGAACCGGAACACCAGCAGGTTCTGGACGGTCTCCTTGCCGAGGTAGTGATCGATACGGAAGACCTGCGACTCGTGAAACGCCGCCGCGACGGTGTCGTTGAGCGCGCGCGCGCTCTCGAGATCGTTGCCGAACGGCTTCTCGATGACGACGCGCATCCACGGAGAGCCATGCCCCGCCGGGCTCGCCTCGGCGAGCCTCGCCTCGCGCAATCCCTGCAAGATGGGCCCGAACTCGCTGGGCGGAACGGCGAGGTAAAAGAGCCGGTTTTTTCGGGTGCCGCGCTCGGCGTCGATCCGCTCGAGGTGCTCGCGCAGCCCCTCGTACGTCTCGGGCGCGTTGAAGTCGCCGCGCACGTAGCTCACCGCGCGCTCGAAGTCGGCCCACAGCGCTTGGTCGATCGGCTTGCGCCGCGAGAAGCGGTGGACGCCGTCGCTCATCTCGGCGCGGAACTCCTCCTGCGACCTCTCGCGCCGAGCCACGCCCACGACGGCGAAGTTGCCTGGCAGCACGCGCGCCGCGGCGAGGTTGTAGAGCGCGGGCATCAGCTTGCGTCGGGTGAGATCCCCCGAGGCGCCGAAGATCACGACGGCGCACGCGTCGCCGGTTCGATCGTCGACCAAGCCCCGACGAAGCGGGTTTGCAGGCCCTTCCATCGGCGCGAGGGTACCACGGCAAACAGCTCGCACGCCTCTTGCTTGCTCCCCCTACGTGCTTACGTTTGGAGGTGACTCAATCAGACAGTCCAACCCAAGGTCCCCGTCATCATGGACGAATCCATCCTCGTTCGATCCGGTCGCATGCTCGGCGTCGTTCAACTCCGGGTGGGTGACCGTGTCTTCGCAGTTCCCGTGCAAGCACTCGACTTCGCGAGCGACCGGCCTGCGGGCAAGTGCGGCGGATTCTTCGTCAGCGGAGACGCCATGGGCATTCTGGTCGACGACCGCGGCTCCGATCAGGAGATGCGCGCTCAACTTCTGGAAGGATGTGCAGAAGCCGTACGGCATCTTTCGGCTCGCTATCTGAACTGAGTTCATCGGTTCGGGGACGCGCCCGATCTTTGCAACAAGCCCCGTTGTTCGTTAGCGGGTTCAACTCTCCGACGGTCCTCCGTCAGGAGCCAGACGAGGTACGTGTGCCATGTCCGAATCATCGTTCGAAAATGCGACCCCTTCTCCGTCGGAGGAGCGGGAAGACGTGAAACCCGCCGCGCCCCCGGCGAAAAAGCGTCGGGGTTTTGCGGTCATGGACCCGAAGAGGGTCAGTGAGATCGCGGCGAAAGGTGGTAAGGCGGCTCATGCCGCCGGCACGGCACACGAGTTCTCGCGCGACGAGGCTCGCGAGGCCGGCCGTAAGGGTGGTTACGCGACGCACGCCAGGCGCAAGGCGCGCAAGGCTGGCGAGGGTGCTCCGCCTACGGGCTGAGCTACTGCGGGATTTGCATTCCGAGCGCAGCTTTGGCAGCGTCGTTCTGCGGTCACGCTGAGCGTGCATGTCAGAGCTGTGCCCGGAAGGTACATCTTGCTCCCTCCCATCGTCGTTCCTCATCCTCACGTCGACGTCGCCGCGGACGTCATGGACGGTAGTCCATTCGTCCGCGGCACTCGCGTGCCCGTCCGGCGGTTGTGGTCGTGGCACCGCCGCGGCACGACGATCGAGACGTTGCTCAAGCGCTATCCGCAGCTCGGTCCGGCCAGGGTGCTCGACGCGCTGGCGTTCGCCTACGACAACCAGGCGTTGATGGAGGCCGATCTCGAACGAGAACGTCAAGCGCTCGGCGAGGAGCCAGTGCCCGCCGATCCCAAGCAGACGAAGCTCCCGTTCTGAAGTGCCGCCCACGAATGTCGGCGTGCTAAGTGCACGCCGACTGACCCCAGATCTTCGAGCTCACCCGTACGTATCCAACGGGTGATTTCACACATTCTCGGTTACGTCCGCGCGGGCCGCATACGGCGCTCCACCCTCGGCGCAGCGATGCTCGTTGCCGTCGTGGCGGGTGGCTCCGTGGGCTGGCGAGCGGGCTGGGTGCCGGCGCCGGCCGGCTGGCAAGGTCGCGTAGCGCACATCGTCCGAGGGGGCGGGGGAGTGACGTTGAAGGGCTGGCCCGAGCTGGCCGAAGGAGCCACGCTCCCGGCCGGCGCGACCGTGGCGACCGATCGCAAGCAGCGGGCGCGGCTAGAGATGAGCGACGGCACCGTCCTCGTGCTGGACCGCGACACCGAGGTCGAGTTCGACAAGAGACCCAACTCGCGAGTCGTTCACGTCCGCCACGGCGTGGTGGTGGCCGACGTCGCGGCGGCTCATCCATCGGCGGGGGCGGTGCAGTCAGCTGCAGAGCCTGCGCGGTTCGTCACCCAAGGAGGCGAGGTCGTCGCCGCCGGGACTGAGCTCACCCTCACGGCCACGGACGAGTCGACCGATGTGCAGGTCACGCGCGGCTCGGCGAATGCGAAAGGCGGCGGTCGCGAGACGGAGGTCGAAGCGGGGCAAGAGGCGCTTTTCACCTCGGCGGGCGTCGAGCTGGCGCCAATCGCCACGGCAGCGGGCACCGGCCTCGGCGGCGAGCTCATCGGTGAGCTCGGCAAGCCGCAGAGCGAAGACGGCTCGGCCGGAGCGGTGGGCGAGCTGCGCGCGCGCCGGCCGGGCCACGACGACGAGAAGGACCGGGCGTTGCGCATCGCGAGCACGGCCGTTCGCGTCCGCATCGCGGGGGCGATGGCGCGCACCGAGGTCGAGCAGACATTCGCCAACGACGAGAACGAAGACCTCGAAGGTATCTACCGCTTCCCGGTACCCCCGGGCGCGCTGGTCGATCGGCTCGCGCTCGACGTGGACGGCAAGCTCGTCGAGGGCTCGTTCGTCGAGAAGAAGCGCGCGGAGGGGATCCTGCGAGGCGCCATCGCGACGGCGACCCCGGTAAGGCGCGTGCGCGACGACATCGTCTGGGTGCCCGGACCCTGGCGCGATCCCGCGCTGCTCGAGTGGCAGCAGGGAGGTCGCTTCGAGCTGCGGATCTTCCCAGTCCCTCGCCACGGCACACGGCGCGTGGTGATCGGCTACACGCAGACCGTCTCGGCGAGCCTGGGGACGAGGCGCTACCTCTACCCGCTGCCGACGGCGGGCGCGGTCCGCATCGGAGACTTCTCCGTCGACGCGCAGGTGCTCGGCGCCGATCCCGCGGTGCCGATCCGCACGCGCGGCTACGATCTGAGCGCCAGTGGCGAGCACCTGTCGCTCCACGAGGCCGGCTTCTCGCCGAGCGGCGATCTCGTCATCGAGTACGGCCTGCCAAACCGCAAGAGCGCGCTCTCCGCGTGGACGTTCGAGAGCGGCTCGGACCGGTTCGTCGCGCTCGCGCTCCGCCCGAAGCTGCCGCCGAGCGCCGAGTCGCGGCCGCGCGACTGGGTCGTCGCCGTCGACGCGGGCCGCTCGATGTTCGGCGAGCGATTCTCGCGAGCGTCGCGGGTCGCCGTGGCGCTCGCGGGCACGCTCGACCGGCGCGATCGCCTCACGGTGCTCGCGTGCGACACGAGCTGCAAGCAGAGCGGCGACCTTGCGCCCGCCGGCGCCGCCGCGGCCAAGACGAGCGCGCATTTCCTCGAGACCCTCACCCCCGACGGCGCGTCCGATCTCGTCGGGATGGTGCGCTCGGCGGCCGCGCTCGGCGCCGCCGATCGCGAGCTCCGCGTCGTGCTGGTGAGTGACGGCCTGGCGAGCGCCGGCTACGAGCGGCCCTCGCGCCTCGCCGAGGAGGTGTCGGACGCGATGGGCTCGCGCCCCGGCGCCGCGCTCTTCGCCGTGCCCATCGGGAGCGACGCGGACGAGAACACGCTCGCGGAGATGGCGCGCGGCGGCGGCGGCGTGGTGATCCCGTACGCGCCCGGCGAGGCGGCCTCCGACGTCGCCGTGGCCGTGGCGGGCGCCGGGGCTGGAGCGCTGCTCCGCGAGGCTGCCGTCGAGCTTCCCGAGGGCCTCTCCGACGTGGCTCCGGCCAGCTTGCCGACCCTCCGCGCAGGCGGAGAGACGTACGTCGTCGCCAGGATGGGCTCGGCCGATCTCAAGGGCGACGTCGTCGTCCACGGTCGCCTGGGCGCGGAGCCGTTCGAGGCGCGCCTGCCCGTCGAGTTGCACTCCACCACGGACGCCGGCAACGCTTTCGTCCCGCGCTTGTTCGCCTCGACGCGCATCCGGGATCTCGAGCGAGGGTCGAGCGACTCCGCGCGGGCCGAAGCCATCGCGCTCGCGCAGCGCTTCTCCGTTCCTTCGCGGTTCGTCTCGCTCCTGGTCCTCGAGAGCGAGGCGATGTTCAAGGCGTTCGGGATCGACCGGGGCGCGGCCGCGCCACTGTGGACCGGGGAGCAGCTCGCCACGGGGACCGACGTCGGCAAGAACGAGGAGGCCGAGCAGCCGTCCACCGCCGGCCTGCTCGGTGGGGCAAGCGGCGCGGGCGATGGCTTCGCCGACCTCGCGGCCAAGAGGGCCGCTCCGGCGCCGACCGCCACTTCCGAGGCGGCGACGGACGAGCTGGCAGCGCCGTCGGCTCACGCCGCGCCCAGGGTGAGCCGCTGGCGCGAATTCAGGCCGCGCGGCCGACTCATGCGCCGGGTGTTCCACCGCGAGGCGACGATCGCCGCGGCCGACGGCGGCGCGGCCCTCGCTTCCGATCAGGTCGCGGCGGCGCGCGCGGCGCTCGCCATCGCGCCGGACGACCGCAGCAAGCATCGAGCCCTCGCGCGCGCGCTCGAGCGGCGAGGCTCGCTCGACGAGCTCGAACAGGTCCTCTTGGCGTGGCAGAAGCGCGACCCGCTCGACCCGGACGCCATCACCATGCGCGCAGACTTGCTCGCGGAGCGCGGCGATCGGAAGGCCGCGGCGCGCGTCGTCTCCGGCGTGGCTTCGTCCGACCCGTCGAGGCTGGACGATCTGGCGCTCGGCGCCGAGCGCCTCGGCGACGGGGCTGCGGCGTGCTCGCTCCGTATCGCGGCGGCCGAGCGCCGGCCGGACGACGCGGCGCGCGTCGCGCTCGCCATCCGGTGCGAGCGGGCCGCCGGCAGGTCGGCGGCGGCCGACCGATGGCTGCGAGACGCCGGCGCGAGCGCCAGGGCGATCGAGGCGACGCTGTCCAAGCAGGGCGACCCCGCGCGCGTCTCGGGCGACGTGATCGTGAACGCATCATGGAACGGCGGTGCGGATCTGGACGTCGCGGTGATCGATCCCAACGGGCAGCGCCTCGGCTGGATGGCCGGGCGTGGTCGCGTGATCGACGCGACGTCGCTCGCTCACGAGAAGGTCGGTGTCGCGAGCGGCTCCGCGGGAACGTTCCTCGTCGAGATCTCGCGCGCTTCCGGCGACAGCGACCCGATCTCTGGCTTCATCGACGTGAGCGCCTTCGGCGCGAACAAGCGCGTGCCTTTCGTGCTCGCAGGGTCGAGCGCCCGCGTGGCGCGCATCGACGCGCGCTGGGTAGCGCAGCTTGTCCCGACCGCGGATCCCTCGAGCGTCGAGTAGGAGGAGCTCAGGCGCCGCCGGGCACGTCGCCGTCCATCACCTTCGCGAGCGCCTCGAGGGCGTCGAGCACCTTCTGGCGCTCGCCCCGGTTGATCTTGTCCAGCACCGCGGAGAGCGCCTGCGAAGAGCTGACGGTGGCCGCGTCTGCGGCGCGCTTGCCCTTCGGAGTCAGGCGCACGTCCGTCTGCCTGCCGTCCTCGCTCGCCTTCTTGCGCGTCACGAGCCCGGCCTTCTGCAGGCCGGCGAGGTTGCGGCTCGCGGTCGACGGGTCGATGCCCAGCAGTTGCGCGAGCATCGAGGTCGAGACGGCGCCACGCTCGGCGATCAGCTGCAACGTCTCGGCCTGCTGCGGCGTCACCTCGTCGGCGCGCGCGCGCTCACGGCTGATACGACCGAGTCCTCGTGCGACGATCTGTACAGCGCGAGCGAACCTATCCTGATCGGCCATGGGGCCCCTTGCATCCTACAAGGATCGCCCTCGCGTCAAGAGGAGACGCACACCCCGAAGAAAATTCGGACCAAGTGCAGAAGACACTTGCATTGACTGCCGCAGGCTCGAGCCGAAGGCGAGAGTTCGGAGTCGAACGTGAACGCCTGCCGCAGGCTCGAGCCGAAGGCGAGAGTTCGGAGTCGAACGTAGAACGAACGCGACGCGACATCGCTCATGCGATCCGTCGCGAAGAAGTTGGAGCGCGCGCGCGCCCACGCGCGAGGCGGAGACGGAGCGACGTTACTTTCTCGCGACGGGCGGCGGCGGGGGAGCCGGCATGCGATCGTGCGCGACCGAGACCGACCGACCTTCGCGGTCGACGGCGCTGCCTACTCGCTTGCCTACCAAGAACGCCCCGAGTGCACCCAACAGGACAAAGAAAGCGACGCTAAGCACGCGGAGTGAACCTGCCTTCTTCATGGCCGCCTCCTTGGCTGTACGACGCTGGGTCATCATACGTCGGACCCGGGAGAATGGATCCCTTTTGGCTGAAAAAGGTAGGTCCAAGAGCCACATTTTCACCGCTCGGTGAAGTTCGGCGGTAAATTCGCGTCATGACCCAAGCGGCGGGGACCAAGCTCAATCGTGACATCTTCCTGGCTCTGGCGGCGATCGCGTGGGCCGACGGGCGACTCGATCCGGACGAGGCGGACGCGATCGTGCGCGCCGCGGTCGAGGCGGGGCTCGACCTCGCGGAGATCGAGGAGATCGAAGTGGCGACACGCGAGCGGCTCGACCTGGGCGCGATCGATCGCTCTTCGCTGACGAAGGAGGACCGGGTCTTCGTCTACGCCATCGCTTGCTGGATCGCGCGCCTCGACGGGCAGGTGACCGAGGACGAGTCGGTCGCGCTCGGGCAGCTCGGCGAGCGCCTCGGTGTCCCCGAGAGGCCGCGCGCCCACGCCGAGGGCATCGCGCGGGAGATTGCGCAGCTGCCCGAGGGCGATCGCCCCGCCCGTTACGACGTCGTCCGGCTCCGGCAGACGATCAGCGAGCGAATGCAAAGGACCCAGGCCGGGCGCACGGGCTGACGAGCGCGCCTGCCGGGGGCCGTGGTAAGCTGCCCCGGCCCATCATGTCGCAGGACAAACGCGAGCCTCCCGCGACCCGCTCCAATCCGCCGCCCGCCTCCCAACCTCCGAGCGAAGTCGGAACGATCCTCGCGGGTCGTTACGAGGTCGTTCGCGAGCTCGGAAAGGGCGGCATGGGCGTGGTCTTCCTCTGCCGCGATCTCGCGACGGCCGAGCGCGTCGCGCTCAAGCGCTTGCGCGTGCCCGAGGACAAGGCGAACCAGAGGAGCGAGGAGACCTTCTGGTTCCACCAGGAGGCGCGCGCCGTCGCGTCGCTGGAGCACCCGGCCATCGTCCGCGCGCGCGACTTCGGGCAGCTTACCGACGGCTCGCCGTACCTGGTCATGGACGTGCTGCCCGGGCGCAGCGTCCACGAGTGGATGTACACGACCAAGATGCCGTTCCCGGTCATCTGGTCGCTCGTCGACCAGGTGCTCGCTGGGCTCGCGCACGCGCACGCGCGCGGCGTCATCCACGGCGATCTCAAGCCGTCGAACGTGATGCTCGACATGGCCTCGCCCGGCAAGGGGCCGCGCGCGTACATCCTCGATCTCGGGCTCGCGTGGCTGCGCCAGCCCCGGCACGATCCGCGCCTCGACGGCGGGCCCGCGCCCGAGGCGTCGATGCACTCGGGTGCCGGCACCGTCGGCTGGGTCGCGCCCGAGCAGATCCGGCGCGCCGCGACGCTCGTCGGTCCGCCGACCGATCTCTACGCGCTCGGCTGCATCATCTATCGCGTCCTCGTGGGCAAGGAGGTCTTCGAGGGCAGCGCGCAGGAGGTCTTGCGCGCGCACAAGCGCACGCCGGTGCCGGCGCTGGAGCTGCCCGCCGACGTGCCCGCGGGCGTGGGCCCCTACGTGCAGAAGCTCCTCGCGAAGAAGCCCTGGCACCGCTTCGAGTACGCGACCGATGCGCGCCGTGCGTGGGCCGCCTTCCGCCCCGCGCAGACGGCGACGATGGAAGACGTGATGGCCGCCGCGCCCGCCCTGCCGAAGGCCGCGCCCCTCTCGTCGCGACCCACGCTCGGCCGCGCCGTCGCCGCCGCGCAGGCGCTCACGCCCGGCCTCTTGGGGCTGCGGCCGTCGCCGATGATCGCCCGCGAGGACGAGCGCGCGCAGCTCTGGCAGATCGTGATGCAGGTGTGCGCGGCGAGCGCGCGCTCCGAGGGGGCGCGTCGCATGGTCGCCGTCATCGGCGAGGCAGGCGTCGGCAAGAGCCGGCTCGCCGAGTGGTTGTGCGAGCAGGTGCACGAGCAGGGGATGATGGTCCCGCTGCGCGCTCGCTACGGCCGCATCGCTACGGCGCTCGACGGCATCACCGGCGCCGTCAACGCGCACTTCGGCCTCGAGGGCGCCGACCGCGCGCTCGTCGAGCAGACGCTCATGCAACGCTGGGAGGTCGACCCCAAGGACGACGGCGAGCTGTCGTGGGTCGCGGCGACGGCCGAGTGGCTCAGACCGTCTCCGGTGGGCGCAAGCATGCCGCTCGGGCCGACCGGCAAGCGCTTCGTCCTCGACACGCCCGAGCTCCGCGCGGCGGTCATGCAGCGCGCGCTCGAGCGCATCGGCCACGACCGGCCCATCCTGCTCTGGTTCGACGACCTGCACCTGTCGTCGCCGAACACGTTCGAGGTGCTGGCGCGGCTGCGGCGCGCGCCGAGCTCGCTGCGGATCCTCGCCGTGGCGACGGCGCGCAGCGAGACGCTCGCGACGGACCTCGACGCCGCGCTGCGCCTCGAGGGCACGCGCGCGGACTGGGGCGGCGAGGTGCTCGAGCTCGCGCCGCTGGGCCCCGAGGAGACGCAGGCGCTCCTCAAGGCGACGCTGCCCCTCGCGGAGGAAGCGGTGGTCCGGGGAGTCCAGCAGAGCCACGGCAACCCGCTCTTCGCGCTGCAGCTGCTCCACGCGTGGGCGGGCGGCGGTTATCTGAAGCTCAACGGCGCGCGCTACGAAGTGCCGAAGACCGCGCTCGAGGGCCGCGCGATCACCACCGCCGAGCTCTGGGACGAGCGCCTGCGCGCCGTGCCGACGGACCTGCGCCTCGCCGCGTACGCCGCGGCGGCGCTGGGCGAGGACATCCGCGGCGAGGTGCTCAAGTCGCTCGTGGGCGCGCTCGGGATGGACCCGCGCGATGCGCTGGTCGCGCTCACGCGCGCGCAGATCCTCCTCGCCTCGGGCAACGACCGCTTCCGCTGGCCGCACGCGCTGCTGCTCGAGCACCTGCTCCTCCGCCTGACCGAGCGCAACGACGCTCCGGCCATCTACCGGCTCGCGGCGTCCGCGCTCGCGAAGCACCCCGCGTGCGGCTCGCGGCGCATCATGAAGCACCGCGTGACGAACCTGCTCCGCGCGGGGGACGACGAGCCCGCCGCGCGCCTGATGTTCCAGCACATCAGCGGCTCGTGGCGCCGCGGCCGCGACACCGCGGCGACGCTGCGCGATCTCGAGCTGCTCGAGGGCCACGTCACGGGCGCGACCGGCGCCGAGTACGCCTACTGGCGCGCCGAGGCGCTCCGGCACACCGGCAAGCTCGAGCAGGCGCAGGAGAACGCCGAGCGCGCGCGAGAGGCCTTCCAGCACGCGGGCGAGCGCGGGCGCGAGGCGGCGTCGCTGCGCTTGCTCGGCCACATCGCCTCCGACACCGGCCACCCGGCCCAGGGCCTGCGGCTCGTCGAGCAGGCGCTCGCCATCTTCGAGCAAATCGGCGACGAGGCCGGCCAGGCGCAGTGCCTCGTGGTCAAGGGGGAGATCGAGTACCTGCTGGGCCACCACAACGAGGCCCGCGCCATCCTCAAGGACGCGAGCGGTCGCTGCAGCGCGCTCGACGACCCGCTCGGCCGCGCCCAGTGCTTGATCCTGATGGCGATGATCAACACCGCCGTCGGCGCCTACCGGCGATCGCGCGAGCGGCTGCTCGAGGCGCGCGCCGAGTTCGACGGCATCGGCTACCGGCTCGGCATGGCCCAGTGCGACGTGGTGCTCGCACACGCGGACCACCGGGCCTTCGAGATGGACCGCGCGCGGACGACCGCGCTCGCGGCGCGCGCCTCGTTCCGCGACCTGCGCAACCCGCGCGGCGAGGCGGCCGCCGAGCGACTCCTCACCATGATCGCCATCGACACCGAAGATCTCGACACCGCGCAGGTGCACGCGGAAGCCGCGGGCCGCCTCTTCGACGAGCTGGGCGACCCCTGGGGCATCGTCGAGGCGAAGCTGCTCTTCGCCCAGATCGCGCTCGCGAAGGGCGAGCCTACGGCCCGCGCGCTCGTGGCCGATGCCGAGACGTTCTCGCTCGACGAAGCCGAGCCGCTCCAGCACCGCGACCTGACCGCGGCGTGGCTGGCCAACACCGAGGAGCGCTGGGCCGACGCCATCGAGGCGCTCGACGACGCGCGCGTGGCCTTCGGCGACAGCCAGCGCACCGCCGATCACACGCCGCACCTCTTGGCGCGCTTCGGGCGCATGGGGTGGTCGGAGCCCGCCGCCAAGCGGATCGAGGCGTGGCTGAGCGCGCTCGAGCGCCAGAGCGCGGACGGCACCGCGACGCTGGCAGCGATCACCGCCGATCCGGTCTCGGGCGAGAGCTGAAGCGCGACCGAGCACGAGCGGGGTTGTCGGGCCGGGGGTTTAGACGCTAGGTTTGGGCCCATGACGACCCCGCAAGCTCCCGCCAAGCGCCACCACCAGAAGATTCGCCGCACCAAGAAGCTCGCCGAGTGGCGCGCCAAGCACCCGGCGCCCGCCAAGAAGCAAGAGAGCCGCAAGACCGGCGCGAAGTGATGGCCGAGCGCCCGGGGCCGAGCGTCCAGGAGCGCTACGCGCCGAAGAACGAGTGCTTCGGCTGCGGGCCGGCGAACCCGAAGGGGCTGCGCATCCGCAGCTTCGAGGAGGGCGACGAGCTCGTCTGCGAGTTCCAGCCCCAGCCGCACCACCTCGCGTTCCCGGGCGTGCTGAACGGCGGCATCTGCGGCGCGGTGCTCGACTGCCACTCCAACTGGTGCGCGGCCATGCACCTGATGCACGCCTCGGGCGCCGACACGCCGCCGTGCACGGTCACGGCCGACTTCCACGTCACGCTCAAGCGCCCGACGCCCCTCGACGCGCCGCTGCAGCTGCGCGCCAAGGTCGTCGAGTCGGAGGCCGATCGTGCCACCGTCGAGGCGACGATCACGGCGAACGGGAAGGTGACCGCGACGTGCCGCGGGCTGTTCGTGGCGGTGAAGCCGGGACACCCCGCGTATCACCGGTGGTGAAGGGTTCCTGATCTTTCTGTGACTACTTCTTCCCCGCCTCGGAAGGCTCAGGCCCCGACGCGCTTGACGTCTTCCATGGCGCGCGTGACGTCCTCGAGCGCCTCGCTCGCGTTCTCCACGGTCTTGAGCGCCGCGTCGTCGAGGCCGACCGCGGCCGCGCGCGCGGTGTCGGCGGCCGTGTAGGCGCGGGCCAGCACCGCGACGTGATCGGCGATGCGCTTGTCGACCATGTCGACGACGCCGCGGGCCGGCGAGGCCGTGTCCCCGGCGCGACCCTTGCTCCGCTCGAGCCGGATGCGCACCTCGGAGAGCTTGCGCAGCGCGCGCCACGTGGCGCGCACGCTCTTCTCGGAAGCCGGATCGACGGGGACGTCGTGGACCTGGCGCCGTAGCTCGGCGCCGTCGCGCAGCGAGGCGCGCGCGGGGTCGCTGACGCGCTTGGACGCGGCCTCCAGCGCGTGCGCGAGCGGATCGTCGGCGTCGACGAGCAGCGGCAGCGCGACGAGCACCGCCGAGACGAGCACCGCGACTCCGCGGACGGCGGGGGAGGCGGCGGCGTAGGCGGCGGCGAGCGAGCCCGCGAGGGCACCGACGGCGATGGTGGCCCCGACGTGGACGAGGCGCGCCTGCGTCCCGCGCACGCGCGAGGTGCGCTCGGCGTACGCCAGGCCTACGAGCACCGCGCCGCCGGCGGCCGGCAGGACGGAGCCGAGGATGTGGCCACCGAACGCGGCGAGGGCGCCCGACGCGATCGCGAGCGCGTCGAGCGAGCCGCTCGCGCCGATGGCGAGCAGCACACCGAGCAGCACCAGCCACGCGGAGCCGGCGGTCGCGCCGAGCTTGGTGGCGTAGGGTGCGAGGCCGAAGGCGGCGGCGGCGGCGACGGGCAACAGGATCTTTCGCATGGCTAATCCCTCACTTGACGTTCGAGTCCGAACTCTCGGCTTCGCCTCGAGCCTGCGGCACTCAGAAGGCCGCGCGGGCCAGGTTGCTGCTGTCCACTTCGTAGGCGTGCTTGGCGGCGACCTTGCCGGCGACGCTCTGCGGTGCCGCGGAGAAGCTCTTCTTCGTGGCGCCGTAGGCGGCTTGCTGCTTCGCCAGCGCGGTGGCCACGGGCGCCGGGGCGCTCGCTGCGACGGCGCCGAGGGAGGCGATGTTCTGGTCGATGAGCTGCTGGGCGCGCGCGACGTCGCCGCGCGCGTAGGCCTGCGTCGCCTCGAGCTGGCGCTCGGAGGCGATGACGCTCGTGGCGCTGGCGAGCACGACCGGATCGCGCGACTGCTCGATC
>DATIQP010000165.1:0-5161 GCA_035470765.1 Polyangiaceae bacterium
TCACCGGCGCGGGCTTCGCCGAGCGCGGCAACGCCAAGAAGGCCGTCGTCGTCCGCGGGATCGACCCCGAGCGGTTCTTGGCCGTCATCGACGTGGCCGCCAAGACGACGCTCGGGCGCTTCGACGTCTCGGGCGCGAACGTCGTCATCGGCAAGGACCTCGCCGACGACCTCGGCGCGGGCGTGGGCGACAAGATTCGCGTCAGCACCACCGAGGGCCAGAGCGACGTGGAGACGATCACGGGCGTCTTCGACCTCGGAAACAAGCCCGTGAACCAGACCTGGGTGCTCACGTCGCTCCGCGAAGCGCAGTCGCTCTATGCGCTGCCCGGCGGCGCCACCACCGTCGAGATCAAGGTCGCGGAGGTGTTCGACGCCGATCGGATCGCCGACGACATCCGCGATCGCACCGACCTGCGCGCCGACAGCTGGATGAAGCTCAACGCGCAGCTGCTCGTCGGCCTGCGGTCGCAGAACAGCTCGAAGTACATGATCCAGTTCTTCGTGGTCGTCGCCGTCGCCCTCGGCATCGCCAGCGTGCTCATCGTCTCGGTCGTGCAGAAATCGAAGGAGATCGGCATCCTCCGCGCCTTCGGGACGCCCGCGCGCCGCGTGCTCGCGGTGTTCTTGATCCAGGGCGGCCTGCTTGGCCTGATGGGTTCCTTCGCCGGCTGCGCCCTCGGAGCGCTCTTCTCCATCGGCTTCGAGCGGCTCGCCACCAACCCCGACGGCTCGCCCACCTTTCCCGTGGATCTCAACCTGCGCCTCTTCGCGGGCGCCACGCTCCTCGCCGTGGGCATCGGCCTCGTCGCCGCCGTCCTGCCCGCGCGCCGCGCCGCGCGCCTCGATCCCGCCGAGGCCATCCGCCATGTCTGAGCGCGTCCTCGACGTCCAGAAGGTCTCCAAGGACTACGGCGAGCACGTCGTCACCCACGCCCTCCGCGACGTGAGCGTGGCGCTCGAAGCGGGCGAGTTCGCGGCGCTCATCGGTCCGTCGGGCTCGGGCAAGAGCACGCTGCTGAACCTCATCGGCCTCCTCGACCGGCCGACGAGCGGGCGCGTCGTCCTCGCCGGCTGCGACACGAGCGGGCTCGACGAGCGCGCCCTCACCACGCTTCGCGGCAAGACGCTCGGCTTCATCTTCCAGGCCCACATGTTGCTCCCGGCGTTCACGGCCCTCGAGAACGTGATGATGCCGGCCTGGGCCCACCAGGGCGTGCCGGACGCGGGAGTACGCGCGCGCGCCGCCGCGATGCTCGACGACGTGGGCCTCGAGGCGCTGAAGCACCGCCGGGTCACCGACCTCTCAGGCGGCCAGCAGCAGCGCGTGGCCATCGCGCGGGCCCTCGCGCACCGGCCGGCCCTCGTCCTGGCCGACGAGCCGACGGGAAACCTCGACACCCAGACGTCGGACGGCGTCTTCGAGCTGCTGAGGCGTTTGAATCGCGAGCTCGGCACGAGCTTCTTGATCGTCACCCACGACCCGCGCATCGCCGGGCGATGCGACCGCGTGATCGATCTCGTCGACGGGCGCGTCCGCTCCGATCAGCGCCGCGACGCGGCGCCGGAGTCACCGCCGCCCTAGCTGCGAGAGCGCCGCGCCGTGATCGGGCGAGCACCGGTTGCAGCGCGTGCCGTGATAGCCGCCGTGCGCCCTGCAGTGCGTGATCGCGCCGGTGAGCGCCTCGTAGTCGATCGGCTTCTCGACCATCACGCACGCGTGCTCGTTGTTGTCCCTGGGTCTGTGGGTGGTCGTCAGCACGACGCACGCCTCCGGCGACAGGTTGCGCACGGCCTTGGCGACCTTGCGCCCGTCCACGACCGGCATCTCGAGATCGGAGATGACCGCGTCGAACCTCTCCGTCGCGAGCGTCGCGACCGCATCCGCACCGGAGGTGTGTGCCACGACCTCGTGACCGTCGTCGCGCAGAAGCTTGGTCATCGCTTCGACCGTGGGTTGGTCGTCGTCGACGACGAGGAAGCGAGCCATGGCCCCCGAAGGTGCAACCCTCGCGCCATAGGGTGCGACCCGCGCATGAGGGAAGGTCGGCCGTCGTCCGCGCAGCAGGAACTGCGGGAGAGGCGAAAGGGTTGCGTCAGTCCGTGCCTGGGGGCGATGGATTCGGGCATCCGTTCTTGCCCGCGTCGGGCGCCGGCTGGACCGAGAGGTCGCGCCCGCAGGAGAAATCGAACATGTCGAGCAGCGCGTCGCTGTTGGCGTCCCGCGCCGTGAGCGCGGGGAGGTCGAACAAGGCCTCGATGAGCCGGAGCGTGGCCGTGTGGTCGCGCACGACGTGAGAGACGAAATGTCGCTTGGCCCAGGGCGAGATGACCACGAGGGGGACCCGCGGCCCCATCTCGGTGAAGGGCGACCCCGACGGCGCGGCTCGACAGGCCGATGGCGGCGGGACGTGGTCGGCGAAGGCGCCGCACTCGTCGTAGGTCCATACGATGGCGAGCCTCTGCCATTGGGGGCTGGTGACGGCGTGGTCGTAGAGCTTCTTCACCCACGCCTCGCCGAGCTGCAAATCCGCGAGTGGATGGTCGTCCTCGTAGTTCTCGCGCCCATCCACGAACGCCACGTTTGGCAGGGTACCCTTGTCGAGCGCGTCATACAGCTCTTGCATGGAGTGCGTGCCGGGGTCGCCCTGCACCCAGTCGAGCGTGCCGCTGAGGAGCAGCCCGTCGCTGTAGGCACCCCAGGTGAAGCCGGCGTTCATCAGCGACTGGAAGATCGACGGCGTGTTGGGCGGCGGATACTGGATGCCGGTGTCCACGACCCCGGCGTTGGTCGCGAAGAGCGAAAAGGCGCGGTTCGCGTACGTGCCGCTCACCGTGGGAGCGAAGTCGCGGTCCCCGAGCGCGAACGTCGAGGCGAGCCAGTAGTAAAAGGGCAGGTCCGTGTCGTCGTAGTACTGGATCGCGAAGCTCCCGTCGGACGCCGTCGTCGCCGCCGCATTCTGGACGAAGCCGTCCATCTTGCCGCCGTCGACGCAGCGCGCCATCGCCGCCGACTGGTGCTCGGGGTCGAACGGGATGCACGTCGTCTGCGCGTGGCTCGGCGAGACTGGATTTCCCTGCGCGTCGGGGTTGGTATAGCTCGCCGGGACCGCTTCGCTGTCGGGCTGGCCGAGGTCGTGCAGCTTGCCGAGCAGCTCGTCGAAGCTCCGGTTCTCCTTCATGAGCACGATCACGTGACGGATCGGGATCTGGGCGAGCGTCGCCTTCGGGATGCCGAGCGACTCGGAGGGGTGCGCGCCCGCCGAGTACGTGCACCCGGCGCGGTCCGTGGCCTTGTTTGCGTCCGGGGTCAGCACGACACCGCAGCCGAGGCTCGGGTCGTCGGGGGGCGTCTGCATCGAGTCGATGGCGTCGAGCCCATAGTCCGGCCGAGTGTCACAGCTCGCGGCGAGGGCCACCGCGAGCGCGGTGAGCGACGGGAGAGCTCGTCGGATGCTCATTTCCTCCTCCACAGCGGGAAGCCGAAGAACAGCTCGGCGTCGAGCGTCGCCGGGTTCGCGGTGTCGTACGTGAGGCCGTTCGCGTAGGCGACGGTGTCGGTGTCGCGCATCCACAGCAGCGTGGCTCCGAGCCACATCCCGTTGCCGAAGATCTTCCGGAACGAGCCCGAGAAGCCGAGGCGCGTCGTCTGGTCCTCGATGCCGCGCAGCGCGTCGTACCGGGTCGGGGTCACGCCCCAGACGCCGTCGAGCTCGGCGATGACGCTGCCGGCGACGTCGAAGCGCGCGCCGATCCCGGCCTGCCCGAACGCGAGCGACGGCGTGTTCGTCCTCGGCGCCTGGAGCTCCTCTTGCGCGAACGCCACGAGCAGCAGCGACCGCGTTCGGTCGAGCATCGACACGCCCGCGTCGAGTCGCAGCCTTCCCACCGCGATCACGCCGCCGACTCCATCCACCGAGTTGATGGTGTCGAACGCCGAGCCCGAGAGGCCCGGGTGGGCCATGAGCCCGAGCTCGCTCCCGGCGCGGCCGCCGACGTAAGGGCTCCAGACGCTCTGGCTCGCGAAGCGGAAGCCGTACTCGGCCCACGCGATCGAGTGCATCCCGATCAAGAACAAGAACGGGTGCTGGTTGCCGAGGTATCCGCCCTTGGCGGCGAGCCGCACGTCCCACGAGAAGAGCGCGCCCCGGTCCGCGAAGCTGCGGAGCCCGGCGGACTCGCCGCCGAGCTCGCCCATCAGCGCGATGCCCACCGGCGCGCTCGTGAAGCCCGCCCCCAGGACGGCGCCCTGGAGCCGATTGTCGAAGCGGGGCTCCCGTTCGTCGTCGGCGCTCGCGGCGCTCGCGCACGCAAAGACCAAGAGTGCTGCGGTTACAGCCCCCAGTCGGCTATTTCGCACCCCCCTACCGTAACCCCACGTCAGCGGCGCGTGAAGATCAGATCCCCTTTCGCCGGGTCGTGCAGGACGAGGGTGCGGTGATCGCGGAGGGTGAGGGTGACGCCCGGAGGCGCAGCGTCGACGGGGCCCCGCAGGAGCTCCTTGTCGCCGATGCGCGAGACGTAGACGCGATCGCTCGTGAGCTCGATCTCGCTGGCGGCAGCCTCCTCCTCCGCTTCGCGCTTGGCCCGTGCAAGCTCGGCGGGATCGGAGATCTTCGCCGCGAGCTGCGACTCGACGGCGGAGCGGCGCGCGTCGTCGTAGACGAACTGCCAGCGGCCGACGAGCGCGTCATAGGGCGCTCCGACGATCACCGTGGAAGCGGCGGCGACGTTCGTTCCGTCGTGGTCGGCGGCCGGCGCTGCGGCGGTCTGGCTGCACGCGGAGGACGAGACAGCGAGGGCGAGGCAAGCGAGCAAGGCATGGGCGACGATGAATTTCATGAGGAACCCCTTTCGGCGATCGGTCATTGCGAGGCGCGTGCCGCGAGAAACTCCCGCAAATTCGCCGAGAATGCCGGCCGCCGCCGTCCGGGATCCCGGACGATGGGGAGTTGTCCGTCCGCTGAACCGGACACTCGAAAACTCGTTATCCTGCGGAGTCATGCCCCTGCAGTCCGCGGAGCTTTTTGGCCCCTTCGCTCTCGGTCCAAAGATCGGCGGCGGAGGCATGGCCTCCGTCTACCTCGGCAAGTACGTCGCCGCGCCGGGTGAAGAGCCGCCGCCGGGTCAGGAGATCGTCGCACTCAAGGTGATGAAGGGCG
>DATIQP010000166.1:0-3115 GCA_035470765.1 Polyangiaceae bacterium
CGGTGCGGCGGGCGGCGGTGCAGCGGGCGGCGGCGCGGCGGGCGGCGGCGCGGTCGACGTGGCCGCCGGAGCCGCGGCGCCGGCATCTTCCGGAGCCGGCGTCTGAGCCATGGCGATTCGGGGGATGAGCGCGAGGAGAGAGAGCGGGAACAAGTAGGTCTTCACGCCCGCGTTCGTACCGCGCGGCGACAGCGGGGTCGGCAACGTCTCGCCAACGATCTCGTGCGGGCGCGTTACGTCCGCTTCACACGGCTGTCACAACCCGGCGGACCGGCGAGCGCCGTCCGCAATCGGTGCGCAAGGCACGGCGACGAACGCCGCGATTTCGCCTCGATGCGCGCGCTCGCGCCACTTGATAGTTCCCGCGCTCGTCCCAGATCCCTAAGTCAGCGGAGTCGACGCGAATCGTCGAAAGGGGTGAGAGCATGGCCGCCTACGAAGTGTCCTGGGACGAATCGAGCGCGCTGCTGACGACGCGAACGCGAAGCCCCATCGGGCTCGCCGACGTGTTCCGGTTCAAGGAGACGCTCGCCGAGACGCTCGCGCGCGTGCCGGCCCTCACGAGCTTCCTCTGGATGAGCAGCGCCGTCGGATACCATCCCCACGCGGACCGCGCGGCGCACCAGGAGCTTCGCTCGGTCGTGCCGGCCACGCTCGCCGCCCATGGCGTGCGCACCTCGTTGCTCGACCTCGTCGAGGACGCGGACGTCACCGTCTCGCGCACGCGGGGCATCGTGTGCCGCGCCATCGCGCACGTGCACCACGACGCCGGGAAGATGCTCATCCTCGACGAACGCTTCGGACGTCCCAACGAGCGGTACTTCTCCAACGAGGCGCTCGCGGTGGCGTGGCTCGCGCTCCAGTGACTCCGCGGTAGCGGGAACTTCGGCGGGGCGCGGGCGGTCCATTCCGACATGCGTCGCTCGCTCTTCGCCGCGCTCACTGGCCTCCTCATGGTCCTCGCGCCGGGCGCCGCCCGCGCGGCCCCACCGTCGCCCGGCTCTTGGGCCGCGCAGCTCACCGAGCTCGCGGCCCTCGTCAAACCGGGGCCAGCCGAGTGCAGCGACCACTGCTGGGTGCTCGAGCGACTGCGCCTCTCCGGCTCGGTCGACAAGGGCTCCGTCGCGTTCGAGCTTCAGGGGCAGACCCTCCAGAAAGGCAGCTACGACATCCCGCTCTTCGGCCCCGCCGCGAAGGTCCGCCTCGAGGACGTGACCGAGAACGGCGCCCGCGCGACGCTGGGCTTCGAGGACGGCCACTGGTACGTGCAC
The DNA here is from genome assembly GCA_035470765.1 of Polyangiaceae bacterium. Classification (GTDB taxonomy): domain Bacteria; phylum Myxococcota_A; class Polyangia; order Polyangiales; family Polyangiaceae; genus DASXHD01. The sequence goes on from DATIQP010000166.1 coordinate 1,272, forward strand.
ACGAGCTCGCCCCGCTTCGTCGTCCGAGGCACGCTCGTTCTCCCCGACGATCGCACCGTCGGCGTCGTCGGCCCGCTCGACGCCCTCGACGCGGACCTGCGCGGCGGCCGGCTCACCGAGGGCGCGCACCTGACGGCGCTCGCCGGCTCGGACGTGCACTTCGACGCCGAAGGCAGCGCGGCGCCCCCGCAGCCGCCTGTCTTCTCGATCGCTCGGGCGCTCCGCGTCGGCAAGACCATCGAGTTCGAGTACAAGCTCACGGCGCAAGCGGGGGCCGATCTCGGCGTCTTGCGTCTGCCGCTGCGGTACGGCGAGCGCGTCGTGGACGTCGCGGGGTCGACGGGCTGGCGCGTGGAGGGCGAAGAGCTGCTGTTGCCGACGACCAGCAAGAGCGCTGCGGTGACCGTCAGCGGCACGCTGCCGAACGTGGCGTCGCTGGCGCCCGATCCTCGCAGCGCGTTCGAGTGGTGGCTGCTCGAGAGCGATCCCGAGCACCGCGTGCTCGCGACCGGCGACGCCAGGCAGCACGACTCGAGCGAGTCGCCCATCGCACGGCGCGAGCCGAACTCCCGCCTCTTTCTGGTTCAGCGCGGCCAGCACCTCGAGGTCACCGTGCAGACGCTCCAGAGCCTGGACGTGCTCGCCGCGACCGTGCGCTCGCACTCGCGCACCCTCGTGCTCACCAGCGCGGGCGACCTCGTCGCGCAAGACGAGCTCGCCTACGACAACAACGGCCTCGATTATTTGTATTTTACACCTACCGGCAAGCCGCTCTACCTCGCGACCGACGGCGCCTCCGAGCGCGTGATGCACAAGGACGGCTCCGACGACGTGATGATCCCGATGCGCTTCGGGCAGCACTCGGTCACCGTGCAGTCGCTCGCGCAGGGGTCGATCGGCACCCTTTTCGGTCGCATCACCCTCACTGGCCCGCGCGTGCCCCTCGCGAGCAGCAGCGAGCAGCTCACGCTCGGCTTGCCGACGTCGGTGCACGCGGTCGCCCTCACGGGAGGCGACACGACGCCCTGGCCCCTATCGACCCGTGATCTCGTCGCGCTGGCGCTCTCGGTCCTCGCCTCGCTACTCCTGCTCCGCACCTGGAGGACGCGCGGCCTCGGCGCCGTCACGCTCTCGGGTCTCTGGCTCGTCAGCCAGGCGGCCTTCGCGATCGCGCTCGCTGCCGCCGCCCTGTTGGCGATCTTGCCCGCGGTCATGCGAATGAACAAGGCTTGGAGGCGGGCGCTCGTTGGCCTTGGCGCCTTCGCAACGCTCGCGGCGGGCGCGTGGCTCGTCGCGGCGCGATCGACCAGCGCCGACTCGGTGGCGCTCGACGACGGGACGCGCGCCAAGGGCGAGGAGAGCCAGCCTCACATCGCCCGGCAGGCCGCGCTGAGCGAGGCCGCCGAGTTCGGGATGATCGGCGCCCTCGGACATGGCAGCGGCGGCGGCGGCGAGGGCACCGGCATCAACGACCTGGGCAAGCAGCTCTCGCGCGGCAGCATGCTCGACGGCGTGCGGCCGGTGTCGCTGTCGATGCCCGCCTACGTGCGCTCGACCTCGACCTCGCGGCAGCTCGTGACGCAGGCTCGCCCGTTCACGCCGACGCTCTACTACGTCACCGACGCCGGCCTCGCGCTGCTCGGGCTGTCGTGGCTCGGGTGCGCCGGGGCCCTCGCCTTCTCGCAGCGCGACCGGCTGCGCGCGCTCCGCGACAGGCTGCGCGCGGCCTTCGCACCGGCGGCCGGCGTCGCGAGCGCGCCCGTCCCCGCCCCTGCCGAATAGCCGCGCTCTATCCCACATTCACCCAGCAATCCGATGTCGTTTGTTTCTCGTTCGAAGGGATG
>DATIQP010000167.1:0-3430 GCA_035470765.1 Polyangiaceae bacterium
GAGGCGATGTTCTGGTCGATGAGCTGCTGGGCGCGCGCGACGTCGCCGCGCGCGTAGGCCTGCGTCGCCTCGAGCTGGCGCTCGGAGGCGATGACGCTCGTGGCGCTGGCGAGCACGACCGGATCGCGCGACTGCTCGATCGAGCGGCTGTCGAAGCTGCCGCGCACGGCGAGGGGCTGGATGTCGACGTGGGCGGGGAGCAGCGGCGCACCCGCGCTCGCCTGGACCTGGGTCCAGGTGGCGTCGCTCGCGATCTGCGCCGTATCGCCCGCGTCGAGCCGCGCGACGAGGTGGAGGACCGCGCGTCGCTCGTCCTTGGCGAAGAGCGAGCCGAAGCGCAGCTCGACGTCGTCGCCGGAGGAGGTTTCGTCCTGGAGCTTCGCGTCGGCGCCGGTCGCGCTCACGAAGCGCAGGCCGTGGGGCAGGCGAAGGTGCACCACCGCGCCCTCGATCGTCGTGCTCGCCGTCTCGTTCAGCTCCCGCTCGAGGAACGCGGAGAGCGCCGGGCTGTCCTTCACGAAGCCGAAGTTGCCGTGCCCCGACTGCGCGACGCCGCCCATGTACGCCTCGTCGAAGTCGAGGCCGATGCCGAGCGACGACACGGTCACGCCGTGCTCGAAGCTGTCGCCGGCGAGGTGCTGCGACTCGTTGCGCGAGGAGTCGAGGCCGTCGCTGACGAGCACGATGCGCCGCACGCGCCCGCGTCCGGCCTCCTCGAGCGCCTTCATTCCGCTGCGCAGGCCGAGGGGGATCGCGGTGCCGCCGTCCGCCTCGATCTGCCGCACGCGCTCGGAGAGCGAGCTTCGCACGCCTCCGAGACGGGCCAGCGGCTGCACGACGCTCACGTCGCTCGAGTAGCGGATGACGGCGATCTCGTCGTCGTCGCGCATGTCGCGCATCAGCTCGAGCACCGACTGCTTGGCCTGCTCGATCTTCTCGCCGTACATCGACCCGGAGGTGTCGAGGACGATCGCGAGGGCGAGGGGAGCGCGCACCGTGGCCCGATCGGAGGGATCCGCCTGCAGGCGCACCTCGGCGTACACGTCTCGTTCACCGCCGGCGAGGAGCACGCCCTGACTCAGGCCCACGCTGCCGTGGAGCCCCGGGCCGGCGAACGTCGCCTGGGTCGCCGAGGCTTGGGGTTGCAGGATGCCGGTCGCGCCCGAGCTCGCCGGGGCGCGGAAGAGGACCAGACCGCCGGTGGCGAGGACCACGGCGCTGGCGGCGAGGGTGCGGCGGACGCGGGGGTTTTGGAGCCAGTCGAGGAGGGCCATCGCCCTTACGACGGTCCCGGAGACGAAAAGATCTAGCTACGCGGCCGCGATTTTCTGGATGGTCGCGGCGTAGTCGATGCGGCGAGACCGCTTGGGGACGGGCGGCGGCACCCGACGCAGGTGACCGCGCAGGATCAAACGAGAAATCGCGGCCATGTCGGTGAAGCGCAGGCCGAGCGCGCGGCCGTTGTCGCCTGGGCGGCGGCCGCGGACGATGCGCGTGACCTTGGCCTCGGACTCGAACCAGAGGCCGAGCGGCGTGGCCTGGAAGGCGACGATGACGTGGTCGCCGACGGCGACGTCGGCGTCGCTGCGCACGAGCATGCCTCCGGAGGACACGTCGATCGAGCGCTCGCTCACCAGCTGGAAGTCGTCCTCGCGGACCACTTGGCAGGGAATGCGAAGCGCGTGTCGAGTGGTCTTGCGGTCGTTACGTCCAACGAGCATGTGGGCCTCCGATGAGCAAATCGTATCGGACCCGATCTCGCCGAGTGAAATTAGCTGCGGTACCCCGCGCGGGCCTTCCGCATGCCGCGCGACAGGCGCGCCCACTCGAGCCAGTCGGGCGCGACGCGCGCCGACGAGTCGTATGTGACGAGCATGTCGGCGACGAGGTCGACGCGCGCGTCGAACGCGGGTGCTTCGCCAGGCCGCATCGCGCCGGGTTCGCTGTCGCGACGGACGGTGAAGGACATGCTGATGCGCGGCCCATGTGCGCTCTCGGCCATGCGCCCGCCCCAGTGCAGCACGTTGCCGTTCCAGGCGAGGAGGCTCCCCGCGGGCACTGGGAGCGGTACCCCGAGGGCTTCGGGCACATCGATGCGATCGAGTGAGTGCGGGTAGTGTGGATCGACCGGGAGAGGGACGACGTGCATGCAGGCGGCGTCGGCGGTCACGTCTGAGAGGGCGATCCAAGCGTTCACCAGCGTGGGCGTCCCCCTTGCGTCGCGTACGTCGTAATCGACGCCCCGGTGTGGTGCCCAGCCTCGCGCGCGCGCGTCTCGCGGCACGAACCACGCCCACACGTCCGGCAGGATCCACGGCTCGCCCCCCACCAGCGCCTCGAACGCGCCGGCGAGCTCGGCCGCCACTTCCCATGCCTCGTCGAAGACGTAGAGGAACGGCGTCGGAATCCTCGCGTCGTGCAGGCGCCGAACGGCATCCGCCAGACGGCTGCACAGCGCCACCGGGACGACGCGCTCGAGCGACGCCCGGCCGTCCGAGCGCATGCGAGCGACCTCCGCGTCGAGCTGCGGCGCGAGGTCCAAGCGCGCCGAGGCGGGCCGGTTGTCGATGTGGAGCTCCGGAGCGATCGTGCGCCAGAAGCTCGCTTTGGCAGTGCGGTGCAGTCGCTCGGCAATGCTCATCACGTTCATTCTTCCGGCGGGGGCCCGGAGGCGCCCATGAGGTCTTGCTGCCGGACCTTGTCGACGTTGAAGCGCGCGGCCTTGTCGCGCATCGTCGTGAGGACCTCGTCGATGGGCGGCGGCTCGCCTTCCGTGCTTGCGACCGATCCCTCGCTTCGCTCGGGCGTGCGCCTCGCCTTGATCCAGCGCAGCGGGTTGATGCGGGCGACGACGAACGGCCTGAGGTACGGGCTGGTCAGCCCGCGCTCGCGCAGCTTCCGGACCACCTCGGCGACGTTCGCCTCCACCTCGCCGAGCAGCCTCGCCGTCTTCTCGCGCTGCGCGATGGCCTTGCCGAGCGGGAGCGACGAGAACGTCTCGGCGCGGCGGAGCACCGGGTGGTAGGCGCCGCCGGCGAAGCGCGGTGTGCTCTCGTAGCAAACGCCGAGGGTCACCAGCGCCGGGTCTTCGAGGAAGAAGGCGAACGACTCCTCCGGCTCGGTGCTGCGCGTCTCGAGCAGGTTGCGATAGATGCGGACGACCTCGAGCGCGCGCTCGCGGAGGTTGTGGGCGCGCTCGGTGTTGAGGGCGAGGATCTGCCAGGCGACCTCGTGCTCGGGGACGACGAGCGCCGTGATCGCCTTCGCTTCGAGCTTGCGCATGGCCTGCAGGCGGTGGTTGCCGTTCGGTGTCCAGTAGCCGCCGCCCGGCGCCGTGACGCAGATGATGGGATCGAGGAAGCGGCCGGTCTTGCCGATGACGTCGGCGAGGCGCTTCTGGTGCGTCTCGGAGACGTCGCGCTGGAAGGGC
>DATIQP010000168.1:0-4631 GCA_035470765.1 Polyangiaceae bacterium
TACCGAGTCGATCCTGACCCTGTCGATGAAGATCGAGCAGGCGCAGGCCGTCTCGGTCGCGATGGACAAGGGCGCGATCACCGTCGTTCTCCGTAACCCGAACGACAACATCCGCGACGACCAGATCCCCAAGTTCAGCTCCTCGGAGCTGATCAAATCCGGGCCCGTCACCGTCATCACGGGCCGGCAGCTACCGACCGCCATTCCAGCTGGCAACCAACGGTAACGGTGATGGCACACATGCGTAGACTGAAGCCCAGCGTCGTATCTCTCGTTGCGCTCGCCGTTGCGCTCGCCGCCCCCTACGCGGAGGCGCAGCGCGGCCGCGGAGGCGGCGGGAGCGCGGCCACGGCGACGCCGGCGGGCACCGAGTCGGAGCACGTCGAGGAGCTCGGCCTGGCCGTCGGTGAGACGAAGACCATCAACGCTCGCGAGGTGCGCAACTACTCGGTCGCGGACCCCGCCATCATCGACGCGCGCGTGAGCCCCGACGGCGGGACCTTCCTCGTCGTCGGCCGCAAGGCGGGCAGCACGACGCTCGTCCTCATCAAGAACGACGGGTCCCAGGTCACCTGGGTGATCAACGTCTCGACGCGGCCCCCGGAGGTCGTCTACCGCGAGCTGCAGCAGCTCCTCGAAGGCACGACCGGCGTGCGCGTGCGACGCGTGGGCGGCCGTTTCTTCCTCGAGGGCGGCGTCACGACGGAGCAGGAGCTCAAGCGCGTCGGCCTCATCGCCGCGCTCTACCCCGGCCAGGTCGAGAACCTCGTGCAGGTCGGCTCGGGCTCGGGCGACCGGCGCATCCTCATCCGCGTCGACTTCTTCTTCGTCGAGTACGACAAGAACTCGTCGTACGCCGTCGGCATCGGCTACCCGCTCGCCATCGGCGGCGACCAGATCGGCGCATTCGCCGGCGCCTACAACTTCCTGCCCGGCTCGATCACCTCCGCCACCGCCACGCTGACCAACCAGCCGCTCCCGCGCCTGGACTTCGCCGCCAACAACGGTTGGGCGAAGGTGCTCAAGCAGTCGTCCATCATCACGTCGAACGGCCAGGAGGCCCTCTTCAACTCCGGCGGCGAGGTCAACTTCCGGCAGTTCGCGTTCAACAGCGCGTCGGGCATGCAGAAGATCACCTTCGGCACGAACGTCACCGTCTTGCCGCGCTACGACTCGACCACGCGGGAAGTGGAGCTGCGCCTGGTCGCCGACGAGAGCGAGCTCACCGACGCGTCCGTGGGCGGCGGCGATCTGCCAGGCCGCAACACGAACAAGCTCGAGGCGCTCGTGAACATGAAGCTCGGGCAGGCGCTCATCCTCTCGGGCATCAAGAGCGTCGTCCAGAGCCACAGCGTCGCCGGCCTGCCTCTCTTGAGCCAGATCCCGGTCCTGGGCATCTTCTTCGGCAGCCACTCCAACCGGCGCACGGAGACCGAGAACGCCATGTTCATCATCCCGAGCGTGGTGGAGACGGTCCCGAAGTCGTCGCTCGACCTGGTGAGGAACGCCCTCGACACGTTCGACGACTACAACGGCAACATCGACGACGTGAAGACGTTCGATCGAACGCCTCCGTCGGCCAAGAAAGAGCCGTGATGCCCTCGGGGTCGAAGTCCGAGCCCCACATGACGCGCCGCGAACCACCCCGCGAGCACCCCACCGCGCCCGAGGTCCATCGCAGGCGACCGCAGGGAGCGAAGCCGTGAACATCCAGGTCGTAGTCCAGACGGACGACGGGCAGGAGCGGAGCGAGGTGTTCCAGCCGAGCGGTCCGATCTCCATCGGCCGCCACCCGAACTGCGTCCTGCGCCTCGAGAGCGATCTCGTCTCGCGGCAGCACGCCATCGTCGAGGTCCGCCCGACGTCGCTCGTGGTGGAAGACCTGTCGACCAACGGCACGCTCGCGGGCGACCGCCTGCTCCGCCGCGAGTCGGTAGAGGTGCCCTTCGGCACGCCGATCGTCGTCGGCAACTTCACCATCTACCTGCTCTCGCTCGATCAAGCCGCCCCGCAGCCGGTGGGCTCCGCGCCGATGGTCGGCAACTACGGCCCGCCGCCCGGCGCCCTCGCCGCCAACACCACCGGCAAGCTGCCCCACGTCCCCGTGCCGGGGATGCCCCCCGCGGCGATGTCGACCGGCGCCCTGCCCGTCGTCACCGGCGCGCTCCCCGCCACGCTCGGCAGCAGCGGCGCCATACCGCTCGCGACGGGGTCGGCGCCCGCCATGACCGGGCCCCCGCCGCCGATGCAGGCGCGCGGTGCCAACGGTCGGGCCGCTGCCAGCGCGGGCCACAAGGAGGTCGTCGCCGCGGCCGCGCACCGCGACGCCGTGAAGAAGGCGCGCGACAAGGACGTCCTGCTGCGCCGCGAGATCCACAAGATGCTCCTCGAGCACCTGGACCTCGCGACGATCGACGCGGCCAAGCTCGAAGAGCCTTCGATGCGCCCGAAGGTGCTCAACGCGCTCCGCCGCATCGTGCAGCAGCTCGACGTCGCCGGAAAAGTCCCGGCCGAGGCCGATCGCGATCGGCTCATCGGTGAGCTCAGCGACGAGGCGCTCGGCCTCGGTCCGCTCGAACGGTTCCTGGCCGACCCGACCATCACCGAGATCATGGTCATCGACCCGGAGACGATCTACGTCGAGCGGAGCGGCAAGATCGAGCTCTCGGAGACCAAGTTCACCGACGACGAGCGCGTCCGCGCCGTCATCGAGCGCATCGTCACGCCGCTCGGCCGCCGCATCGACGAGAGCTCGCCGCTCGTCGACGCGCGCCTCAAGGACGGCTCCCGCGTGAACGCCGTCATCCGGCCCATCGCGCTGCGCGGCTCGTGCATCACCATCCGAAAGTTCTCGCGCACGCCGCTCACGCTCGAGAAGCTCATGCAGTTCGGCGCGCTCACCGACCGCATGACGCGCTTCCTCGTGCGCTCGGTCATGGCCAAGCGCAACATCGTCATCTCCGGCGGCACCGGCTCCGGCAAGACCACGCTGCTCAACTGCCTGTCGGGCGTCATCCCCTCCAACGAGCGCATCGTCACCATCGAGGACGCCGCCGAGCTCCAGCTCAAGCAGCCTCACGTCGTCTCCCTCGAGACGCGCCCGGCGAACCTCGAGGGCCGCGGCGAGTACACCATCCGCGATCTCGTGAAGAACGCGCTGCGCATGCGCCCCGACCGCATCGTCGTCGGCGAGTGCCGCGGCGGCGAGGCGCTCGACATGCTCCAGGCCATGAACACCGGCCACGACGGCTCGCTCACCACGACCCACGCCAACTCGCCGGAGGAGGCCATCGGTCGCCTCGAGACGCTGGTGCTGATGGCCGGCCTCGATCTGCCGCAGCGCGCCATCCGCGATCAGATCGCTTCGAGCGTCCACCTCATCGTCCAGCAGAGCCGCCTCTCGGACGGCAGCCGCAAGGTCACCGCCATCACGGAGATCACCGGCATCGGCGACAACGGCGAGATCGAGATGCGGCCCATCTTCCAGTTCGTGCGCACGGGCACCGGCCCCGGCGGCAAGGTCATCGGCGACTTCCGCGCGACGGGCTACCTGCCCTCGTATCTGCAAGACTTCATCGTCATGGGGTTGGTCAAGCCCGGGGAGCCCTACCTATGATGCTGGCGCGCGGCATGACCGTGATGGCCTACAAATGGGGCGGCACGGCGCTCGTCGCCGTCGCCCTGTTCATGCTGACGCTCGCTGCCTTCGGCGACCGCGACAGCCTCGTGTACCGCTACTGGGCGCGATACACCTCGACGATCGAGCGCAAGCTCCGGCCGATGTTCATCTTCACGCCGGGGCGGATGATCGCTTTCGGGCAGCTCGGCGTCATCTTCGTGCTCATCGTCCTCGAGCTGACGATCGAGCTGCCGTTCTTCCCGCTCTGGATCATCGCGGCGTGCACGTTCCCGATCATGCAGATCGAGGGCATGCGCAAGAAGCGCCTCCAGGCGGTCGAGAAGCAGCTCGACGGCTTCTTGCTGGCCCTGGCCAACGCGCTCAAGGCCATCCCCAGCGTCAGCGCGGCGTTCAGCTCCGTCATCCCCATCCTCCAGGCGCCGATGCGCGAGGAGGTCGAGCTCGCGGCCAAGGAGATGAAGGTCGGCTCGACGCTCGACCAGGCGCTGCTCCACATGGCCGCGCGCATCGGCAGCCGGCAGGTCGACTCGGCGCTGTCCGCCATCCTCATCGGCCGTCAGGTCGGCGGCAACCTCGGGCGCGTGCTCGAGTCCACAGCGGCGAGCATCCGCGAGATGGCACGCCTGGACGGCGTCATCCGCACGAAGACCGCGGAGGGCAAGATGCAGCTCGGCGTCATCGCGGTGATGCCGTTCGTCCTCGTCGTCGGCCTCGGCTACTCGTCGCCCGGCTACTTCGACCCACTCCAGCACACGGTCTCCGGCTACATCGCTTCGGCGGCGGCCGGCGGGTGCTGGGTCAGCGCGCTCATCTGGGCCCGCAAGATTCTCGCCGTCGACGTTTGAGGAAACCATGAGCCTACGCGCAGACGTTTGGAAGATGCTGTTTCTCGGGGCGGTGGGCGTGTCGCTCTTCTTGCTCGTCTACGCGATGGCCAGCGCGCCCACGCGCATCGCGAGCCGCCTCGGCCTGCGCGGCCTCAAGCGGCAGC
>DATIQP010000169.1:0-5921 GCA_035470765.1 Polyangiaceae bacterium
GGCTGGCAGACGGTGCTGTTCTCCCCCTTCGCCCTCGACCCTCGCGGCGTGCTGCCGGCGCGCTGGTGGGTGCTGTCGCTCGCGCCGCACGCGCTCATCCTGCGCACCGGGGACAGGACGATCGACCTGCTCGTCCCGCGCGGCAAGGGCTACTTCCCCACCGGTCCCGACGACCTGTTCCGCAGCGAGGACGCCCCGCTGCCCAGCGGCTACGAGGCCAGCGTTCCCGGAATGCACGTCAAGGTCCTCGACGTGGGCGAGCACGGGCCCGTTCGCATCCGCTTCGACTTCGATCGGAAGCTGGAGTCGCTCATCTGGGTGGCCGACGGCAAGGACGCGTTCGTCGACGCGACACCGCCGCGCTTGGGCTTCGGCCTCCCGCTCGACCCGTGAGCGCGGGCGCTATCCCGCGACGCGATCGCGCAGGCGAAGCGACGGCTTCTCGACCAGGACGTGCATCGCGTACGACACGCTGAGGGAGAGCGCGAGCAGCAACGCGAGCGACAGCGGCCAGATCACGAGGAGCGACACGTGGCGGGCGTCGAGCTTGTGCGCCATGGGGACGACGACGTAGTCGCAGAGCGGAATGTGCACGAGGTAGATGCCGTAGCCCAGCGTCGCGAGGCGGCGGAAGATCGGCGCCGAGAGGAAGCGGTGGATGAGGCCTTCGCCGTGCAGCAGGAGGATCAAGAAGCCGAGGTACATGAGCGTGGTCAGCGTGCCCCAGGCGAAGACGTGGAACTGCTGCATCGACTTGGTCACGAACGTCCACGGCCGCAGCAGCAGCCAAAGGCACAGCAGCGACGGCATGGCGAGGAGCGCGCGGTGCAGCGGCAGCGAGAGCCAGCGGCCGATGGGCTCGCGGAAGCGGTCGTGCAGCACCGCCAGGATGATGCCCATGACGAGCGTGTCGAAGCGGGTGTAGGTGCGGAAGTAGATCGCCCCGTAGAGCTCGACGTCGTCCCACGGGCCCTTCTGCCAGAGGTGCCAGTAGTAGATCCCGAGCCGTGAGAGCGTGCCGCACGCCCACAAGACCGCGAGCAGCACGAGCCGCGCGCGGTCGGTGCGCAGCCGCCCGAGCAGGAAGAAGAGCAGCGGCACGACGAGGTAGAACTGCTCCTCGAGGGCGAGCGACCACCCCCAGAACATGATCACCTCGAAGCGCGCGAGCCCGAAGAAGTTCGTGAGGTAGGCGTACTCGTACGGCAGGTGGTGCCTCTGGGCGTGCGTCAGCGGCGCGTAGAGCAGCGCGAGCACCGTGAGCACGACGTAGTACGGAGGGAAGGTGCGGAAGATGCGCCGGAGATAGAACCGCGCGATCGGCCCGAGGCCGCGGGGCTTGTCCCCCTTCTCTCGAGCGAGCGCTTGCTGCTTGAGCGAGTGCAGCAGGATGGAGCCGATCAAAAAGCCGCTCAGGATGAAGAACAGATCCATCCCGAAGAAGATCGCGAGCGAGGAGCCCACCCAGTCGCGGTCGAGGCGAATCGCCTGCTCGAGAGCGAAGATGGTCGTGATGTGGAACTGCACCACGCTGACGATGGCCAGCACGCGCAGGCCGTGCAGCTGCGGGTAGCGGTTGTCGAGCAGCTCGAGGGAGAAGAAGCGCCGCGCCCACGAGGCGCCGGCGGATTTTTCCGGCATGTTCGAGCGGGATACTACCTCCGTCGGCGTGCAGGTGGCACGCCGACATTCGTGGGCGGCACTTCCGTCGGACGGCACTTCAACGCGCGGGGCGGCGGCGACGGCGCGATGCGAGGACGAGCGCGACGCCCAGGAGCGCCGCCGCGTCGGCGGACGAGCCGTGGGCCGCGCCGCTCGCGGAGCAGCCACCCGAGCCGCCGCCAGGGCCCCCGCTGGCACCCTGCCCGCCGCTCGAGCCGCCGCTGCCGTTGCCGCCGCCGCCGGGGCTCGCCGCGTCGGGCGTGCCGTCCATGACGTAGACCGCCGGACCGCCCACCCCCTGCATGACGAACGGCGCGGCCGGCCAGTCGGCGCCCTGCGCCAGCGCGGAGATCTTGGCGGCCGGCCACTGCGTCGCCGCGAAGCCCCACGCCTGCATCGAGGTCGGGCTGATCACGTGACGGCGCACCGTGCCGTCGATGACCCACACCTCCGGCGCGCCGTCGTCGCCGAGGACGACCGTGGGCGTCGCGGGCAGCTCCGGGCCGTCCGGCACCGCGATGACCGCCGCGAGCGGCTCCTTCGCGATGTCGAGCAGCGGGTCGAACTTCCACGCGGCGAGCGCGGCCGGATCCGGGACATGGCGCTTGACCCCGCTCGGGATCGCCGGCGGGCTGCAGGTGAAGGTCTTCGGCGATTGAGTGAGCAGCGCGAGCGCGTTGTTGTCGGTGTCGGCACCGTAGGCGTAGGCGGTGTGCTTGGTGCCGTCGAGCAAGCCGAGCGGCATCGGGGTGCTGAACGCGTGGTCGCACGAGCCGAGCGACTTGCAGAGGTCCGCGCGGTACGCGTTGGCGGTGCGCTTGAGCGTCCCCGAGCCGGGCTGGCCGGTCGGCGCGTCGAACGTGATCTGGATGTTGACCGGCGCGGCCGGCGTGTCGGTGTCCTGCGACCAGCCCGCGATGGTGTCGCACGACGCGGTGTCGAGGTAGCCCTTGGGCGCGACGTTGGGCGGCTGGATGCTGTCGTAGCGGATGGAGGTGAACGTCATGCCGTTCCACGAGACATGGATCGAAGAGCCGCTGATGGAGACGCTCGACGTGAAGCCGTGAGCGTACGGCGTCGACGAGCTGCAGCCAGGCTCCTCGTAGAACTCGGCCTCCGTGTTCTTGGTGACCCACTTCACGAACAGCATGATGTGCTCGCTGTTGTTCACCGCGTCGCCCGGCTGCAGGTCCGTCGCCTGGATGGCGTGCGACACCTGCGTGTTGAAGGGCGCGAACTGGCTCGTCACGCGGCCCGGCGACGGCAGCCCCCAAGACCAGGAGACGAAGCCCGAGCAGTCGCTGCGGTACGGATCCCAGAGCGGGTTGTCCTGGCGGTTGCAGTACGTCGAGCAGGCCGTGTCGTAGTCGCGGGCGTGGTTCGCCGACTGGCAGTAGAGCAGCTTCGCGTTCACCCACTGCTCCGCGCGCGAGAGCACCTCGGTCGTGGTGATGGCCTCGTCGGAGGCCCCGATGGAGGTCGGGTCGCTCGAAGAGCAGCCCGCGGTGCAAGCCAAGCCGACGGCCACGGAGGCCGCCAGGGACACGAAGAGAGTTCGGCTCGAGAGCATCGAGCCCGTCCCCTTGCGCGGATCGTACCAACGGCGCCCCCCGCGATTTCCTGCGTGATCGTGCCGGCGGCCGCTCAATCGGCACCGCGACCCCTCGCGGAATCGCGAGCGCTCGCGGGCCCCCCATTCGAGTGAGCCGTCGCCGATCCAGCCCCGACTCCGACTCCGCCTCCCCCTTGGTCGACAGTCGCCTGGCGTGTCCCTACCTTGCCGTGATGGACGAGGCGTTCTACTTCGCCGAGGGCGACACCTTCATCCCCACCCAGGCGACCGTCGGGCCCTGGGATCCGAAGCTCCAGCACGGCAGCCCGATCGCCTCGCTGCTCGGCTCGCGATTCGAGCAGCAAGCCGGCCCCTCCACGCGCGTGTCGCACTTCGCGCTCGAGTTCCTCGGTCGCGTGCCGCTCGCGCCGATGGACGTGAAGGCCTCCGTCGTTCGGCCCGGGAAGAAGATCGCGCTCTTCGAGGCGACAGCCTCCATCGCGGGGCGGGCCGCGGTGCGCGCGAGCGCGTGGACCCTCGCCACCAGCGATGGCCGCCACGCGCCGGTGCGCATCGACGAGCCACTTCCGCCCATGCCGGCCACGGCCGCATCGACCTACTTCGAGTCCGTCCCGCGCTTCGGCTACGGCGACGCCCTCGAGTGGCGCTTCGCCGAGGGGGCCTTCGATCGCCCCGGACCCGCCACCGTCTGGACGCGCCTCCGCGTCGCGATCGTGCGCGGCGAGCCGGTCACTCCGCTCTGCCGAGTGCTCGCGATGGTCGACTCGGCCAACGGCATCAGCGGCGAGCTCGACGTGTCCCGTTTCCTGTTCGTCCCCGTGAATCTGACGGTGTCGCTGGCGCGGCACCCCGCGGTCGAGTGGGTCGGCATGAGCGCGACGACGTCGCTCGCGGGCGACGGCGCCGGGGTGACGCACGCGCACCTGTTCGACGAGCGCGGGATGCTCGGCGAGGCGCTCCAGACGCTCTACGTCGAGCCGCGCTGAGCGGCGCTCACCGCTCGGCCGGGGGAGCCTCGACGCGCGTGAAGGCCGCGTCGCCCAGCGTGCGGAGGGTGACGTCGCCGTCGCGCGCCGTCACGAAGAGCCGCGCGCGCGTCGGGGCCGGTCGCCAGTCCTCCGCGCCGGCCTTCTTGCAGCGGCGCTTGCCGTCGAACGCCACCACGCTCCCCGCCATCGTGCCGCCGAGGACCGCGTCGAGACGCTCGATGACGGCCTCGCGCGGGTGGCAGTAGCTCTCGTTGGTGCCCTCGTCCCTCTTGGCGCACGAGATGACCGCGTACGAGGGCTTCACCCTCTGGAGGAACGCGGCGGTGGTCGAGGTCTCGCTCCCGTGGTGGCCGACCTGGAGCAAGGTGGCCGGACCGCCGGGGTCGAGCTGCGGCTCCTCGAGCTTCTCGGCGTCGCCGACGAACAGCACCGAAGACCGGCAGTCGTCGATCCGCAGGCCGATGGAGCAGTCGTTCGGCTCGTGCGCGCAGTCGGCCGGCCACGCGCGGGGGACCACGGCGGCGAGGCGCACGCTGCCGGCGGGCGCGAGCGGCACCTCGTGGTGATCGGGGTCGACCGTGACGTAGCGCGCGCCCGCTCGCACCGCGGCCTCGTGCATCTCGCGGACCTCTTTCTTGCTCGGCTCCTGCCCGTTGTCGACCAGGGCCGCGACCTTGAAGTTGGCGAGGATGTCGACGGCGCCCCCGAGGTGATCGGAGTGCTGGTGCGTGATCCACAGTAGATCGATGGCCCGGGCGCCGACCACGTCGTGCAGCTTGGACATCAGGTGCGCGTGCCAGCCGCGACACGCGCCATGGCATTGCTCCTCGCTGCGCGCGGGCGCGTCGCCCGTGTCGACGAGGACGAGCCGCCCGTCCGGCAGCTCGACGAGCGCCGCGAGCCCTTGCCCCACGTCGAAGAAGTGGAGCGTCATCGCCGACGCGGGCCCCGGCTGACATGCCATCGCCGGCGCGGTCGCAGCCGCGCTCGCGGTTGCAGTGGCGCTCGCCGAGGGCGGAGCCGCGGGCGTCACTGCGGTCTCGGGTCGAGGCGCCTCCCTGCAAGCGACGAGGAGCAACGCCACGACCGCGACACGCTTCACACGTCCAACATCCCACGGACGCCTCGAACGTGGGAAATAAGTCGCTCTCCGTCTCCGACTCCGTCTCCACCTCACACGAACGCGCGCCACGGCTCGGGCGCCGTCGCCCTGTCGAGAGCGATCCCGATCCGGGCAGGCGGCAGCCACGCCGGCCGAGCAGGGCGGCGCACGAGCTTCATGCTCGCCTCCTCGGGCGTGCGATCGCGCTTCCGGTCGTTGCACGGCCGGCAGCACGTGACGATGTTCTCCCACTCCGTGCGGCCGCCGCGCGCGCGCGGCAGCACGTGGTCGAAGGTGAGCCTGCTCGCCGCGAGCTGCACGCCGCAGTACTGGCAGCGGTACCCGTCGCGACGGAACACGTTGCTGCGACAGAACCGGATCGCCACCGCGCGCGACGGCACCTGCGTGCGGTGCATGCGCACCACCGCCGGCGCCTTGACGGCGACGGACGGCGAGCGAACGAGCTCGTCGTACTCGGCGACGACCTCGACCTTGCCGAGGAAGCTCAGCACGATCGCCCGCTGCCAGGAGATGACCTTGTGCGGCGCCATCCAGGGCAGGAGCATCAGCGTGCGCATCATGGTCGTCCGGGGTC
>DATIQP010000170.1:0-2916 GCA_035470765.1 Polyangiaceae bacterium
GCTCGAGAGGGTGCGCGACACCGTGCGCGAGGCGCGGGGCGAGTGGCGCGATACGAGCGAGCTCTCGACCCTGCTGCGAGGCGACACGTTCGATCGCACCGCGGCCGAAGGGCTCAGCGGCAAGGCCGACGCGTCCTTCGCGAAGCTCCGCGTCGTCATCGTCGAGGGCCTGGCTCAGATCCACGAGGCGCTCGACGATCGGCAGCGCCGCATCCTGGCGGACATGGTCGAGTCGCGGGGCGGCCTCTTCCGCCGTGGCCCCGGCTTCCGCGGCGGCCCGTACCGCGAGACGAGCGGCTCGTACGACGACTCGGACCGGTGGGTCTGAAAGGAGCAGGTCATGAGAAGGCGAATCCTCATCGTGGTCCTCACGCTCGGCACCATCGGCGGCTACGTCGCCGGCTTCGCGCACCTGCGCCACCACGGCTGTCATGCGAACCACGCCCACGACTCCAGCGGCTGCGACGAGCGAAGCGGCTCGCGCTAGCCCGGGCGGCGGTCGGCGTGCAGATAGCACGCCGACACTGACCTTCGCTATGCTCGGCGGCGTGCGCGTGCTGCTGATCGACGACGACGCGAGGCTCTTCGAGCTTCTCTCGAGCTACCTCGAGCAGAACGGCGTGTCCGTGAAGGGCGCGCTGGACGGCAACAAGGGCCTCGCGCTGCTCGACGAGGGCGGCTTCGACGCGGTGCTGCTCGACGTGATGATGCCCGGCATCGACGGGCTCGAGGTCTGCCGGCGCATCCGCCAGAAGAGCAACGTCCCCGTCCTGATGCTCACGGCGAAGGGCGACGAGACGGATCGCGTGGTGGGCCTCGAGATCGGCGCCGACGACTACATCGCCAAGCCGTTCTCGCCACGCGAGCTGCTCGCTCGGATCCGCGCGGTCATCCGCAGGGTGCAACCCGCCGCGCCGGCCGAGCGGATCGCGGTCGGCGATCTGTCGGTGGACCTGGGCCGCCGAGAGGTGCTGCGCAAGGACTCGCGCGTCGAGCTGACCGGCATCGAGTTCGACATCCTGGTGGCGCTCATGCGCCGCGCGGGCCGCGTGGTGCCGCGCGACTCGCTCTTGACCGAGGCGGGCAGGGGCGACGTGACCGTCGGCGAGCGCACCGTCGACGTCCACATCTCTCACCTGCGGCAGAAGCTCGGCGACGACCCGAAGGGCCCGCGCCTCATCAAGACAGTGCGCGGCGTCGGCTACGTGCTCTCGAAGGACTGATCGATGCCGCCCTGGCCGCGCCGCCGCCATCATCACCACCATCGCCCCGACGGCGGCTGGGGCCCGCAGGCCCGGACGCGGTGGTACCTGCGCTGGAGGCTGCAGCGGCGGATCTTCTTCACGATGGCGTCGACCATCGTCGCCACGGGCCTCATCGTCGGCCTGGTGATGAGCCGCTCGGCGAGCAGCTACAAGCACGAGCTCCGGCGGGTTGGCGTCTTCGTGGGAGACCGCTTCGCGCACGCGTGGGACGACCCGATGGAGCGCGACGGCCTCGCGCGGGAGATGGCGGACGATCTCGACGTCGACCTGCGCGTCGAGGACGCGAGCGGCGCCGCGCTGGGGAGCTTCGGACGTCGCGCGTGCACCTCCCCGACGGCGACCGTCCCGGTCAAGCGCGCCGGGGTCACGCTCGGGAGCGTCGCGATCTGCGTCGACCGTCACTCGGCGGGCCCGGGCGTCCTCTGGCCGCTCGGCATCGCCCTGTTTTTGCTCTGGGCGTTCTCCCACCGGCTCGCGCACCGGCTCGCGGCGCCGATGGTGCAGCTCGAGCGCGTCGCGCGCGAGCTCGGGAGCGGGAACATGGCCGCCCGCGTGACCATCGACCGCGACATGCGCTTCGGCGAGATGCCGATCCTCGCCTCGATGATCAACGAGATGGCCGAGCGCATCGAGCGCCAGCTCTCGGACCAGCGCGCCCTTCTGGCGACGGTGTCGCACGAGATCCGCACGCCGCTCGCACGGATGCGGCTGCTCGTCGAGTTCGCGCGCGAGGGTGCGTCCGAGAAGGCCGCGAGCTCGCTCGAGGAGCTCGACCAGGAGATCGTGGGCGTCGACGCGCTCGTGAGCGAGCTGCTCGCGGCCAGCCGCATCGACTTCGGCGCGCTGCGCCGCACGACGCTCGTCGCGCACGACGTGGCGCAGGGCGCGCTCGACCGCGCGAAGTTGCCGCTCGCGGTGCTCGACGACCAGGCCCCCGGGCTGACGCTCCAGGGTGATGCGACGCTGGTGGCGCGGGCGGTCGGCAACCTGCTCGAGAACGCGAGGCGCCACGGCGGCGGGGTCATCAAGCTGCGCGTCATGCGGCGCGGGCCGCGCATCGCCTTCGAGGTCGACGACGACGGCCCCGGCTTCGCGCGCGGCGAGGAGGCGCAGGTCTTCGAGCCGTTCTATCGCGGCTCGGGCGTCGGCGAGAAGCCCACCGGCTCGGTCGGCCTCGGCCTCGCCCTCGTGAAGCGCATCGCCGAGGCGCACGGCGGCCGCGCCTTCGCGCACAACCGCGAGGGGGGTGGCGCCCGCGTGGGCGTCGAGTTCTCCATTTCGTAACGTGGTAGCGTGCGCCCTCGTGCGGATCCGCGTCGCCGCCCTGCTCGTCGCCCTCTCGACCGCGTGCGCCCCGCCCCCGCCGCGGTCCCCGCCTCCGACTCAGTCTCCGACTCAGTCTCCGACTCAGTCTCCATCTCCGCCTCCATCTCCGCCTCCGACTCCGCCTCCGCCCCGCGCCTCCGGCGCCCCCTTCGAGACCGGCTACGCCTCCTGGTACGGCGCCGCCCTCGCCGGTCACCACACCGCCAGCGGAGAGCGCTTCGATCCGGAGCGCCTCACCGCCGCCCACCGCACCCTCAAGCTCGGCACGTGGGTCGAGGTGCGGCGGCGCGACAACGGCAAGTACGTGCGCGTGCGCGTCAACGAT
>DATIQP010000171.1:0-23881 GCA_035470765.1 Polyangiaceae bacterium
GAGGTTGCCGTCGAGGTTCACGCCGTCGACGAAGGTGTTGTTGAAGTCGCCCTCGGTCCACGCCGCGGCGGTGGGGTTGGTGCAGGTCGCGCGCGGCAGGCGGTTGGTCGCGTCGTTCGCGCCGCCGGGGTTCGGGCTCACGGCTTCGAGCATGCGATAGTTGCCACGCGTGCCGTTGGCGTTGAAGCTGATCATCGTCGCCGCGCCGCGGCCCATCGCGCGCGTACGAGCCGTGCGTACCAGCTCGAGGATCTGCCCGGCGTCGTCGTAGGTGTGGCGTTCGAGCTTCGCGTCGCCCATGGCGGGCATCGCCATCATCGCGAGGATGCCGATGATGGTGATCACCACCGCGAGCTCGATGAGCGTGAAGCCCGCCATGTGGCGGCGCTTGGCGCGGCGAACGATGCGAGGTGTGGTGGTCATGGGTGGGAGAGTGAGCGCAGAACCAACGGGGGGAGCAGAGCAAGGGCCATACCCCGGGTCGCGTCGCGGAAAAGGGCTGAAACAAGGGACTTCACAGGCGAGGCGGCCCGTCGTTCGGGAAACGATTGCGAGACTATGCATTCATTTCATAGGGTAGCGCCATGAAGCGCTCGTTGTTGTTCCTCGGCGTGTGGATGCTGGCGGCGTGCAAGGAAGAGCCCCGATCGCAGGGGACGCCCCCTCCCGCGCCTCCTTCGGCGACGAGCTCCGCGGCTCAGTGCGCCGGCGGCGGCGGTCAGGTGAAGGACGCGATCGCGGCGCCGTTCTTCCCGCGCACGGTGGCCTCGGGCTCGTACTGCCTCGACCCGCAGGGCGACGAGAAGACGTACGGCGAGAAGGCGAAGCTCGTCATCGATCAGCTCTGCACGACCGCGCTCGACGGAGGCTGCGAGGAGTACAAGAAGTTCGGCGTCACCCGCAGCGTGATCGTTCACTACGTCGCGGCCGCCGGGACCGGCTCGGTGGAGGTGTTCCTCTCGGAGTTTGCCGGCGACGGGGCGTTTGCGATCTACACCACTCGGCTGACGGGAGAGGTCGACCCGGCCGACGAGCACGCGCCGCGTCCCATGAAGGTCAGTGGCCTCGGCGCGACGGGCACGGGCAAGGCGTACGCGCAGCGCGGCCCGTACTTCCTCGAGCTCACCTACTCGAACGACCAGGAGACGCCGGAGCAGATGAAGAAGAGCAGCGACGCCATCCTCCCCGCGCTCGCCGCCGAGATCTCCTCCAAGCTCCCCGACAAGCCCGAGATCCCGGCCTCGGCGAAGGCGCTGCCAGAGGCGGAGCACATCCCCAACGGCACGCTCTACTACCCGAAGGACCTGCTCGGCGTGACCGGCGCGGGCCCCGGAGCCGTCGGCTACTACCGCGCCGCCAAGCGGTACCGGCTCGTCTCGGCGGTGCGCGAGACGGCGGACCAGGCCAAGGACGTGATGCACACGCTGCGCGGCAAGCCGGGCGCGCTCCCCGTCTCCAACCTCGGCGACGAGGCCGTCCTCGTGGTGCTCCAGCCCTCGCCCGAGCGCGCGAAGATCGAGTGGGTCGTCGCGCGAAAGGGCGCGAGCGTCCTCGGCGTGGGGGACGAGGAGTTCGCGCTCCAGGGCGACGCGAAGGCGCAGGCCGAGGCGCGCCTCTCGAAGGACGAAAAGATCGCGAAGCTCCGCGGCCTGCTCAAGTAACGGCGCGGCGCTCGAAGCAGTCGATCGGGAAGTCGGCCGCGCGTCGCGAGCCTTCCGTCTCTTCGACGAAGCGGGCGGTGACCGGGTCGTGGTAGCCGCTGACGAGCGGCAGGGCAGGCAGGTCGCGCGCGTGGTGGCGCACGACGCGCGCGGTGAGCAGGTCGCGCACGTACTTGCCCACGAGCGAGGCGAGGCACACGAGCAGGTGCTGCTCGTCGGCGTCGCGGACGAAGGCCACCCGGCCGACGCCTGGCATCGCGTACTCGCTCCGGGCCCGGCCCTCCGTCAGCACGGTGTGCAGCCGGCCCGAGAGCGGACCGAAGGCGTCCACGTACTGGTTATACCCGCCGACCTTGCCGCACACCGCCACGACGTCCTCCGTCGCGCGCGAGCGGGCGTCGAGCACGAGGCGCTCCATGGCGTGCAGGTCGACCTGGAAGCGAGACGTGCCCGCGTCGGCGGCCTGGTTGAGCCGGCGCGTGCAGACGATCGCGACGCGCACGGACTGCACGCAGACGCCGCGCCGTTCGAGGCGCCCGAGGTCCTTTCGGACGTTCGCCAGGAGATCCGCAGGGGCGTCGAAGGCCTCACCGTCCGACGACCAGCACTGCGCCTTGTGGTGGCCCGGGCACTGGGCCATGAGCGAGGTCTCGTCCTCGAGCGCCAGGCCGAGGGCGAGCTCGCGCGGACTGGCGGCGGAGACCCCCGTTGCCTCCCCGAGGACTCGCGCCCACGCCTGGCCGAGCGCGCCGTCCTTGTAGGAAACGAGGGCCTTCGAGTCGCCGATGCGCGCCCCGAACGCGCGGCCCGGGCGCCCCAGCAGTACTTTGGCCGCTTTGTCGTCGGTGGTGCGCGCGGTGACGGCGGTGACGACGAGGGGACCGAGCCGCGGCCCCAGCCCATTTTCGTCGATACCGACCAGGGTCGCCACAGCGCTCCCTAACACATCCGCGAGCGGGCATGGAAATGGCACCCAAAGCTGGGACCGAAAAGACGGAACGCCGCACCGCGACCGTTGACGGGCGACGCTCAGATGCTTACCGTCTTGCGCCCTCGATTCTGGCAGACCGGAGAGACCGACGTGAACAAGACGCAACTCAAGAAGTTCAAGACGCTTCTGGTCGAAAAGCGCGACGAGATCGTGAAGAAGGCCAAGCAGACGCTCGAGGAGGACATGACCCTCGATGCCAACGATCTGCCCGACGAGATGGACCTCGCCTCGAGCGAGTATCTGCAGTCGTTCACGTTCCGCCTGCGCGGGCGTGAGAAGTCCTTCCTCGACAAGATCACCAAGGCGCTGAAAAAGATCGACGACGGCTCCTTCGGCGTCTGCGAGGAGTGCGGCGAGGAGATCTCGGTCAAGCGCCTCGAGGCCCGCCCGGAGACGACCCTCTGCATCAAGTGCAAAGAGGATCAGGAGCGGATGGAGAAGGACTTCGGCTAGCCGAACGGAAAGCCGAATCGGAGGGAACCGAGAGGCGTAAGCTGGCGCTCATGCGGCTCATGGTTCCTTCGTTCCTGGTCCTCGCGCTCGCGGGGTGCGTCAGTGACAGCGGGCAGGCGGGGCCGAAGCAAGGCGATCTCGGCGGCCCGTGCTTCGCGAACAACACGTGCAACACCAACCTGGCGTGCGTGCTCGTGAGCGGCGCCGGCGTATGCCAACAGCCCGACGCGACGGCGGGTGACGCCGTGGCCGACCAAGGCGTGGCCGATTCCACCACTTCGGACGCTTCGGACGCTTCGGCCAGTGGCGACGCCGACGCCGGCACCCCGTGCAGCGCGACGCCGACGATGGCTTGCCCCAACCTGGACTGCCTGGCCCAAACCCAAGAGTGCTGTGCCCAGTCCGGCGCGTGCGTTGTCAATTCGACCGGGTGCAACAGTCAGCCGACGTGGACCTGCACCGCAAAATCGCAGTGCCCGAACGCGTTCTGTTGCATCGCCGGGAGCGTCGCCCAGCAAAACACGTGCCCTCCAACCTGGATGACCAACGGTGGGGCCAGTTGCAGTGCCAACGTGTGCACCAGCAGCTTCTATGAGGTGTGTACGACGAACAGCGAGTGCCCCTCGTCGCGCCCGACATGCACGACCGTGCAGCTCCAGGGAATGAACTCGTACGTCGGCTTGTGCATGTGACCGCGTCAGCGGTGACGCTCGAGCACGTCGCGTAGGTAGTGGCCCGTGTACGAGCCCTCGTGCTCGGCGATCTGCTCGGGGGTGCCGCACACGACGATCTCGCCGCCGCCCGTGCCGCCCTCCGGGCCCATGTCGATCACCCAGTCCGAGCAGGCGACGACGTCGAGGTTGTGCTCGATGACGAGCACCGTGTTGCCCTGATCGCGCAGGGACATGAGCGCGAGCAGCAGGGCCTCGATGTCGGTGAAGTGCAGGCCCGTCGTCGGCTCGTCGAGGACGTAGAGCGTGCGGCCGGTGGCCTTGCGCGCGAGCTCGCGCGCGAGCTTCACGCGCTGCGCCTCGCCGCCGGAGAGCGTCGTCGCCGGCTGGCCGAGCGTGAGGTAGCCGAGGCCGACGCTGCGCAGCGCGTCGAGGCGCTCGCGCACGCGCGGGATGGCGTCGAAGATGCCTTGAGCCTGCTCCACGGTGAGCGCGAGCGCGTCGGCGATGCTCATGCCGCGGTAGAGGATCTCGAGCGTCTCGCGGTTGTAACGCCGGCCGCCGCACGTGTCGCAGGTCACGAAGATGTCGGGCAAGAAGTGCATCTCGACGCGGAGCACGCCGTCGCCCTGGCACGCCTCGCATCGCCCGCCCTTCACGTTGAACGAGAAACGCCCCGGCTTGTAGCCGCGCGCCCGCGCCTCGGGCAGCGTGGCGTAGAGATCGCGCAATAGCGAGAAGACGCCCGTGTACGTCGCCGCGTTCGAGCGGGGCGTCCGGCCGATGGGCGCCTGATCGATCGAGTCGACCTTGTCGACGTGGTCGAGGCCCCTGACCGCGTCGCACTCGCCGATCGGGGCCGTTGCAGAATACAAGCGTTCGCGCGCGGCCGGCAGCAGCGTGTCGACGACGAGGCTCGACTTGCCGCTCCCCGAGACGCCCGTCACGCACACGAACAGGCCGAGCGGCACCTGCACCGTCACGTTCTTGAGGTTGTGGGCGCGAGCGCCCTCGACGGTGATGGCGGTCTTGCCCTTCTTCTTGCGCTGCTTGGGCACGGGCAGCAGGCGATGGCCGGAGAGGTACGGGCCGGTGACCGACGCGGGGTCGGCCATGATCTGCTCGGGCGTCCCCTCGGCGACGACGTTGCCCCCGTGGACGCCGGCGCCCGGGCCCATGTCGACGACGTGATCGGCCGCGAGGATGGCCTCGCGATCGTGCTCGACGACGATGACGCTGTTGCCGAGGTCGCGCAGGCGCGTCTGCGCCTCGATGAGGCGCGCGTTGTCGCGGGCGTGCAGGCCGACCGAGGGCTCGTCGAGCACGTAGAGCACGCCCACGAGCGCGGCGCCGATCTGCGTGGCGAGGCGGATGCGCTGGCCCTCGCCGCTCGAGAGCGTCTGCGCGCTGCGGTCGAGCGTGAGGTAGTCGAGGCCGACGTCGATCAAGAAGCCGATGCGCGCGGTGACGGCGCGGAGCAGCGGTTCGGCGACGGCGAGCTCGCGCGCGTTGAAGGTGTCGGGGCCGAGGGAGGCGACCAGCTCGCGCAGCTCGTGCAGGTGCATCGCCCCGAGCTCGGCGATGTCCTTGCCGGCGAGCTTGACCGCCAGCGCCTCCGGGCGCAGCCGCCGTCCGTTGCACGCGCTGCAGCGTCGCGTGACGCAGAAGCGGCCGATCTCGTCGTCGGCGATGCCGCCCTCGCTGGCGTCGGGGTCCTCGTCGTCCGAGCCGCCGTCCTGACGGGCGCCCTCTCCGGCGAGCCGCTCCTCGAGCCGCGGGACGATGCCTGGGTAGCGCTCCTTCTTGCGAGCGCCCCGCTTCTTCCCTCTTGCGACCGAGCCCTCGCTGCGCTCGGGCATGCGGCTCGACTTCTCGGCGGGCTCGCCGAAGAGGATGGCGTGCCGGTGCTCGTCCGGCAGATCGCTCCACGGCACGTCGGGGTCCACGCCGAGCACCTGGACGGCGCGCGCCAGCTCGGTCGCGAGCGCGACGGACGCTCGCCGCCCCCACGCGAGCACCACCCCCTCGCGAAGCGTGCGGCTCGGCTCTCCGACCGCGCGCTCCGGGTCCACGACGGTGCGCGAGCCGAGCCCGTCGCACGCGGGGCACGCGCCGTGCGGCCCGTTGAACGAGAACATTCGCGGCTCGATGGGCGGGAGCGAGACGCCGCAGTCGACGCAGGCGAACCGCTCGGAGAGCCAGAAGGGCTCGGGCGCCGGCGCATCGCCTTGCGCCTCCTGCGCCACCAGCAGCCGGCCCTCGCCGAGCTTGAGCGCGAGCTCGACGCTGTCGGTGACGCGGCCCTTGACCCCGTCCTTGAGGACGATGCGATCGATGACGACGTCGAGGTCGTGGGCCTTCTGCCGATCGAGCTCGATCTCGTCGCCGAGGTCGACGATGGTCCCGTCGACGCGCGCGCGCACGAAACCCTCACGGCGCAGCCGCTCGAGCTCGAGCCTGAGCTCGCCCTTGCGGGCGCGGCACACCGGCGCCAGGAGCAGGATGCGCGACGCTTCCTCCAGCGAGAGGATGCGGTCGACGATCTGCTGCACCGTCTGGGCCTCGATGCGCTTGCCGCAGTTCGGGCAGTGCGGGACGCCCGCTCGAGCGAACAGCACGCGCAGGTAGTCCGCGATCTCGGTGACGGTGCCGACGGTGGAGCGAGGCGACTTGCTGAGGGGCCGCTGCTCGATCGCGATCGCGGGCGAGAGGCCGTCGATGCGCTCGACGTCCGGCTTGGGGAGCTGCTCGAGGAACTGCCGCGCGTAGGCCGAGAGCGACTCGACGTAGCGGCGCTGGCCCTCGGCGTAGATCGTGTCGAACGCGAGCGAGGACTTGCCCGAGCCGCTCGGCCCCGTCAAAACGACGAGCTTGCCGCGCGGCAGCGAGAGCGAGACGTTGCGCAGGTTGTGCTGCCGGGCGCCGACGATCGTGATGCGGTCGAGGCTCGCTGGCCGCGCCGCGTTCTTGGCCGACGCGGGCGGCTCCGGCCGTATCTTTGCGGGCGAGCGTCCCATTAGAAGACGGGCATGTTAAGGCCGAACCGTTGATCCATCAACGGCGGCGCCCGAAGCGGTCGCGAAGGCGCCGAACAGGTCGCGCGCGAGGTCGTCGTGGGACTCGATGCCGACGCTGAGCCGGAGCAAGCCGTCAGAGATGCCCGCGCGAGCCCGATCGGGCGCGGGCATGGTCGAGTGCGTGGTGCTGGCAGGATGGCTGATCAGCGAGCGGGCATCGCCGAGGCTCACGGCGTGGGTGATCAAGCGCACGCTCGACACGACTCTGCGGGCGAGCTCCAGCGCGGGGAGCGAGGGCGAGCCCTCGAGCTCGAACGAGACGAGAGTCCCCATGGCGTGCATCTGCGCTCGCGCGAGCGTATGCCCGGGGTGCGAAGGCAGCGACGGGTGGTGCACCTTCGCGACCATGGCGTGCCCTTCGAGCCCTCGTGCGAGCCTGGCGGCGCTGGAGCACGCCTGCTTCTGGCGCAGCGCGAAGGTCGTCATCCCGCGCGCGACGAGGTAGGCACCGAACGGCGACATCACGCCGCCGAGCCCCTTGACGAGAAGGTCGCGCGCCGGCGCCACGCGCTCGCGCGAGCCGACGATCGCCCCTCCGATCGCGTCGCCGTGGCCGCCGAGGCCCTTGGTCATCGAGTGGACGACGAGGTCGACGCCGATCGCGAGCGGTGTCTGGCTGAAGGGTGTCGCGAACGTGTTGTCCGCCACGGTGACGATGCCTCGCGAGCGCGCGAGCGCCACGAGCGCGCGGAGGTCGGCGATGCCCAGCGTCGGGTTGCTCGGCGTTTCGATGTAGAGCACACGCGTCTCCGGGCGGAGGGCGGCCTCGTACGCGGCGGGGTCGGTCGCGTCCACGAACGTCGTCGCGACGCCGAGCTTCGGCAGCCGCTCCCGGAGCAGCCGCGCGCTCTCGCCGTACATCGAGCGAGGCGCGACCACGTGCGAGCCGGCCTCGCAGACGCTCAGCAGCGCTCCGCTCACCGCGGCCATGCCGCTGGCGGTCGCGCAGGCCGCCTCGGCGCCCTCGAGCGCGGCCACCTTGGCCTCGAGCGCCTCGACCGTGGGGTTGCCCCAGCGCCCGTAGATGTATGCGTCGTTGTCGCCGCGAAAGGCCGCCGCGGCGTGCTCGGCGTCTTCGAACGCGAACGCGCTGGCCAGCACGATCGGCGTGGCCAGCGCCCCGGTGGCGGGATCGGGCGCGTCGCCGGCGTGGACGCACGTCGAGGCGAGGGCCTGACACCTGGCCTCGAGCGTGGCTTCGTACGCGGGGTCGGAGGGGTCGGTCGAGGATTTCATCGTGCCTGCTTTACGGCTGCGCCGCGCTACTGGCGCCACCGTAGCGCGCTTTGGCGTTGTGGTACGCTCCGGCGACTAGATGCTGCGGATCCAGTGCGAGTCGTGCCAGGCGCCGTATCAGGTCGACGAGCGTCGCGTTCCTGCCCAGGGCCTCAAGATGCGTTGCCCGAAGTGCGGGCACACGTTCATGGTCCAAAAGCCGGAGACCGAGAGCCCCGGATCCGTGCCGGACGCGCCGACCGAGCCGAAGAGGGCCAAAGCCACGATGGTGGGGTTGGGGCTGGAGGCGCTGGGCAAGGCGGCGCCCGCCCAGCCCAAGCCCGTCGCACCGGAGCCCGTCGCTCCTGCTCCCGCCGCGCCCGCGCTCGTGGCCGCAGCCGACACGTCCGACGCCGATCTGCCCGCTGCGCGTCCGGGCCCCAAGCTTGGAAGCCCGCCGAGACCCGGTGCTCCTCGTCCCGGCGCTGGCGTTCCGCTGCCCAAGCTGGCCGCTCGCACGGCGCTCGGGCTCTCGCCGGCGGCGCAGGGCGCCGCAGAAGACGCCGATCTCCCGGCTCCAGCGAACGCCGATCTGCCGGCGCGAGCCGCGGACCTTCCCGCGAGGCCAGCTATCCCGCGCGCTAAGATGGCGCAGCCGGCCGCGAAGACGGCGCAGCCTGCGAAGGCGGCGCCCGAAGCCCAGGACAGCCCCGACCTGCCGGCCGCCCTCGGCAAGCTGGACGAGCTCGATCTGCCGGCGCGTCCCGCGGCCGCGCGCCCTGCTGCCGCGGCGCCGCCCGCGGGGAAGGAGAGGACGCTCGGGTTCGGCGAGCTCGATCTGCCCGCGGTCGCCGCGGATCTACCTGCGGCACGCCCGGGGGCCGCGCCGCAGCCGCAGGCGCCGCCCGCGCCGACGTTCGATCTCGATCTGCCCACCAGCAAACGCCCCGCGCTCGAGGACGATCTCGAGCTCGATCTCGGCCCGCCCGCCGCCGACCTCCCCGCTCCGATCGCGGCGCTGCCCGCGTTGGCGGCCGGCCTCCCGGCGCTTGGCGCCGCGTTGCCGGCGAAGAAGGACGAGCTCGCGTTCGGCGAGATCGATCTTCCGCTCCTCGGCGCCCAGCTCCCCAACGTCGCCGACGCGCTGCCCGAGGTCGCGACCGTGCTTCCGTCGGTCGGGCAGCAGCTCCCGGCAACGGTTGGAGACGAGCTCCTGGTCCCGGCGGCCAAGGCCGACGAGCTCGCCGATTTCGGGGAGATCGATCTCGGCGGGCCGGGCGAGGCGGTCGGCAACGCGCCGGAGCTCGAGCTCGGCGCTTCGACGAGCAGCAAGCCGCCGAGGGTCGGCGCGTCGGCGTTCGGTGAGCTCGACCTCGGCATCGACGACCTCAAGAGCCTGCCGCCCGAGGCGGCCTCGCCTGCGCCGCCGCCGGCTCCTCCGGCCGCGCCGCCACCGGCCCCCAAGCTGACGCGGGACCCCAACGCCCTCGCGTTCGGCGAGGTGGATCTCGGGGGGCAGGCCGGGTTCGACGCGTCGTCGTTCCAGACCGAGCAAGCGCCGCCCGCGCAGAGCGCGCCGACCGACGAGCTCTCGCTGCCGCAGGTCCCGGCCGTCCAGCCGTCGGGCGAAGCGATGGCCTCGGGCGGCGCGGAGCTCTCGCTCCCCATCACGACCGGTCAGCGCCGCACGCAAGAGGTCGAGGAGAAGCCTTCGCGCGGCCCGCGCGTCGCGATGGTCCTGTTCCTACTCCTCGCGCTCGGCGGCGGAGCGCTGCAGCTGACCAAGCACGGCGCGTTCGGCTACCTCACCGTGGGCGACTACATCCACGCGAAGGACTACGCCAGGTACGCCGACGCGCAGGCCGCGGCGGCGCGCACGCTCTCGGCGAAGGACGTCTTCCCGGAGGCGCGCGGCGCCGTCGACGATCTGTTCTCCGCGCACTGGCGCATGCCGCGCGCGCACGCCCTCACCGCCTACGCGGCGTTCTCGGAGTTCGCCTACGAGACGCGCTTCGGCGCCGACGTCGCTCGCAACGCCAAGGCCAAGCTGCTGCTCGCCGGCCTCCCGGCCGACAAGGAAGTGCACTTCGCGAACGTCGCGCTCGCGGCGGAGGACGCCGCCGCCGGCAACCTCGACAAGGCGCGCCAGGGCCTCGAGGCTGCGAGCAAGCGCGACGTCGGCGCCCCGATCCAGCAGGACATCGCCCTCCTGCGGGGCGAGGTCGAGCTCCAGGCCAAGGACACCAAGGCCGCGAAGACCGCCTTCGAGGCGGCGCTCAAGCTCGGTCCCACGGCGCAGGCGCACTACGGCCTGGCGCGGGCCGCACGCGCGCAGAACGACTGGGAGGTCGTCGGCCGGGAGTGCGACGCCGCGCTCGCCATCTCGCCGAACCACCCGGGCTCGCTGCTGCTGCGAGCGCTTTCGCGCTACAGCGCGAAGGCCAGCGACACCAACGCCCTCGCCGATCTGGCTGCGATCACGGACGGTGCCGCGAAGCCGCTCGCGTCCGATCAGGAGATCGGCGCAGCCTACGCCACGCGGGGGACCATCTACTTGCTCAGCGGCCGTGCCGGCGACGCGCGCGGTGCGTTCGAGTCCGCCCTCAAGGTCGACCCGCGCAACGTCGACGCGCTCGTGGGCCAGGGCATGGTGCTCTTCCAGGAGAGCCGCTTCACCGAGGCGCTCACTCGCTTCGACACCGCCCTCGGGGCGCGCAAGGACGACGAGCTCGCCATCGCGTACGACGCGCGCACCAAGATCCACCTCGAGCGCC
This sequence comes from Polyangiaceae bacterium, assembly GCA_035470765.1. Taxonomy (GTDB): domain Bacteria; phylum Myxococcota_A; class Polyangia; order Polyangiales; family Polyangiaceae; genus DASXHD01. The sequence goes on from DATIQP010000171.1 coordinate 10,843, forward strand.
TGACGGAAGCCAAGGACCAGCTCGTCGCCGCGCGCGCGAAGTTCCCCCGGTCGATGCAGCTCGCCTTCGCTCTGGGCGAGGCCGAGTCTTCGCTCGGCAACTACGACGCCGCCGAGAAGGCGCTACGTCAGGCCACCGACCTGTCGTTGCCGAAGGACCCTGGCTCCGTGCAGCCCTTCATCGCCCTGGCGACGCTGCTGGTCGCCCGCAACCACGACAGCGAAGCCGCCGCGGTCATCGACGACGCCAAGAGCAAGCTCCCCGAGTCCGCGCCGTTCGAGGTCGCGCTCGGAGAGTACGGCGCGGGGCAGGGCAAGTACGACGAGGCCGTCGCGCACTTCAAGCGAGCGCTCGTGCTCAGCCCGGGCAGCCTGTCGACGCACTTCAAGCTCGGCGTGACCTACCGCCACATGCGCAAGACCGAGCTCGCCACCCAGCAGTTCGATCAGGTCCTCGCCATCGACAAGGACTACCCGGGCCTGGCGCTCGAGCGCGGCCTGCTCTTCGAGGAGTCCGGCGAGGTGGAGCGCGCGCTCGAGCAATTCAAGAACGCGCTCGCCCGCGCGCCCGACGACGCCGACCTGCAGCTGCGCGTGGGCGCGGCGTACGTCGCCGTCCACCGGTCCGAGGACGCGCTTCCCATGCTGCGCACGGTGCTGGAGAAGCGGCCCAACAGCGCCGAGGCCAACCACTACCTCGGTCGCGCCCTCTTCGAGCACGAGGGCCCTGGCGGCGAGGCGATGCGCTTCCTCAAGCGCGCCGTCGAGATCGATCCCAACCGGCCCGAGTACCACCTCTACGTCGCCGAGGCCGCGAACGAGTCGAGCCCTGCGAAGCTCGGCCTCGCCGAGCAGGAGATCGAGAAGGCCCTCGCGCTCGACAAGCTCATGGCCGACGCCTACTGGCAGCGCGGCGTGCTCGAGTGCAAGAAGCTCGAGGTCGAGGACGCCATCAAGGATCTCAGGCACGCGCTGGAGCTGCGACCGTCGCGCATCGAGGCGCACGCGGCGCTGGCCGAGTGCTACGAGGCGAAGAACGACAACGCCAACGCGCTCGGCGAGTGGCGCACGGCCACCGCCGCCAACGACCACGTCCCGTTCTGGCGGTATCGCATCGGCAAGCTCCTGCTCGATCGCAACGCCGCCGCCGAGGCCGCGCCGCACCTGTCCTACGCGGTCGCCGAGGCGCTCAAGCTCGAGACGCACCCCGCGTGGCTGAGTCGCGCCGAGTTCTCCGCCGCGGAGGCGCTGCGCAAGACCGGCAAGCGAGCCGAGGCCATCGCGATGTACAACAAGTACCTCGAGATCGCGGCGAGCAACGACCCGGACCGGCGCGACGCGATGAGCGCGCTCTCGGGGCTCGGGGCGCCGTACAAGCCGCCGGGCCGGTTCTGACGGACCTCAGCTCTCGAGCGCCACGGCCATCTTCCCGAACTCCACCTCGCTCAGCGTCTCCCCGCGCCGCTCGAGCGCGATCCCGCACGCCGCTGCGGCGCGCTCGAGCACGTCGCGCTCGGCGACCCCGCTCCACGCGTTGCGAAGCGTCTTGCGCCGCTGCTCGAACGCGCCGTGCACGAGCGCGCGAAATCGCGGCGTCTCGGGGATGCGGTCGGCGCGCGGCGTGAGCACCACGACCGCGCTCGTCACCTCCGGCGGCGGGAAGAACGACCCGGGCTTGACGCGCATCAGCGTCGCGACCTCGAACGCCGCGCGCACGAAGACGGTGAGCCCGCCGTACTCCTTCGTCTCGGGCTTGGCGGCGAGCCGCTCGGCGACCTCACGCTGCACCATGAACACCGCTCGCCGGATCGCCGGACCCATCTGGGTGGCCTTCTCGAGCAGCGGGCCGGTGACCTGATAGGGCAGGTTCCCGCAGAGGACGATTGGCCCGGGCACTGCCGCGTAGTCGAACGTCTTGGCGTCCGCCTCGACGACCTCGAGCTTGCCCGATGCGATGTCCTCGCCGAACGTCTCGTGCAGGACCGGGACGAGATCGCGGTCGCGCTCGATCGCGATCACGTGCGCGCCGCGCGCGAGCAGCGCCGATGTGAGCGCGCCCGTGCCCGCGCCGATCTCGACGACGGTCACGCCGTGTTCGCTCTCGGGGACGGCGGCCGCGGCGATCTGCTCGGCCACGCCGGGCGCCACGAGGAAGTTCTGGCCGAAGCTCTTCTTCGGCCGCAGCCCGGCCTCGCGCAACAGCGCACGCGGATCGCGACTCACGGCTTGGGCTCGCCGCTCGGTGGCGCCGAGTCCACGAACTGCGGCGGCGCGGGCGGTGGGATGGAGGGCTCTCGGGCGGGCTCGGTCTCGGGTCGCACCGACTCGGCGGGGATCACGCGCCGCAGCGTCGCCGGACGCGCGCCGAGCTTCTTGAGCACGCGCGCGCCGCGCTCCTGCGCGACCTCCGCGCGCACGCGAACGGCCTCGAACACCGCGTCCTGCACGGCGTCGCCGGGGGTGGGCTCGAGATCGATGGCGGGCTGCAGCCAGCGCACGTCGACGTGGCGGTTTCGGAGCTTGCGCACCGCCTGGCCCAGCACGGTCGGCGCGTTCGGCGCGGGCGCCCAGACGTAAACGATGCTCGGCTTGAGCTTGTCGCGCAGCATCTTGTCGATCGCCGCCGCGATGGAGGCCGCGGTCTTGTCGCGCTCGCCCTCGCTGCGCGGCGCAGACTCGATCCCGAAGCTCGCCAGGTAGTGCCGCAGCGACCGCTCGCGCGCGCTCGGCGCGAACGGCAGCCGTGGCGCGAAGGGCGCGCGCGTCCGCAGCACCTCGGCGCGCGCCGCGAGCATGTCGAGGTTGCCTCGCGGGATGTCGGAGAGGCCACGCGGATCGAGCGGCCGCGCGTGCTCGGCTACGCGCTGTGCCACCTCGCTCTCGTCGAGGTCGGACCGGTCGGCGTCGACCATGCTCGCCGTGCTCGCGAGCGCCGCCGCGATCTTGGCGGCCTGGGAGGGCCCGGTCCCGGGCTGGAGGTAGCTGCGCATGCGCGACGCCGTGACGACGAGGCCGACGCGGTCGCCGCGCGCCAGGTGCCGCGACGCGAGCGACGCGACCTCCTCGACGGCGTGATCGAGGGGGGCGTGGCCGGGTTCGCCGGCCCAGAGCTCCACCGACGCGTCGACGACGAGCCACACCACGTCGCGTTGGTCGCGCTCCATCTCGCGCACGACGAGCTTGCCGCGCCGCGCGCTCGCCTTCCACGCGATGCGCTTGAAGGGGTCACCCGGCACGTGTTCACGCAGCTCCTTGAGCGAGTCGCCCTCGCCGGCGAGGTTGGTCGGCCGGCCGGCCTCCGCGCCGCGCCGCGCGCGCCCGCCGACGGGCGAGTCGAGGAGCATCTTGAGCGCGACGGGCAGCACCTCGACGCCGAACGGGTTGGCGAACATCAGCGGCACCTCGTAGAGGCCCTCGCCGCCGACGTCGGTGCCGCGCACCTCGAGCGCCATGCCGTGCACGCCCCACCGCCCGACGCGCTTCGCGCGCAGCGTCACCTTCACGAAGGCGCGGCTCTCGGGCGGCAGGTCCACGACCTTCGGCTCGACCTCGGCCTCGATGTGGCTCGAGGACAGCACGCGCAGCGCTACGCCTCGCACCTCGTCGATGCCGCGGTTGCGCAGCTCCGCCTCGAGCTCCACCGTGCCGCCGCGGCTCGTGCGCGCCACGCGCTTGGGCGTGTTCCACACCATCTCGAAGCCCGCCGCGCGCAGCCGAGTCACCGCGCCGAGCGCGAGCGATCGGCCGATCGCCACGGCGATGATGACCGCCCCGCCGAACGCCACCATCGCCGCCGACTTGGCTACGACGCCGCACGCGAGCATGACCGTGCCCGCCGCGGCGACGAAGAAGGTGGGACGAGTGGGGTGCAGGCGCACGGGCGCAGTCTACACCGCCCGCGTCCTTCCGCCCCGCGGCTGAGCTTCTCCGGCACGCCGGCTGCACCTTTCGCGGTCATGGATCTGCTCGTTCGCCCCCTCGGCCCGGTGGATGGCACCGTCGAGATCGTCGAGCACAAGGGGATCGGCCACCCCGACACGATGTGCGACGCGCTCGCCGAGGCGTTTGGGGTGGCGCTCGCGCGCGACTACCGCGAGCGCTTCGGCCGCGTCTTGCACTTCAACGTCGACAAGGCCCTGCTGATCGGCGGCGAGGCGCGAGCGGCATTCGGCGGCGGTGAGGTCGTCGCGCCGATCCGAGTCATCCTCGCGGGGCGCGCGACGCGCTGCGCCGGCGGCGTCGTCGTGCCGGTCGACGAGATCGCGCGCGCGAGCGCGAAGACCTGGCTGCGCGAGCACCTGCACGCGCTCGACGCCGACCGCGACGTCGTCATCGACTGCCTGGCGCGGGGCGGCTCGGCGGACCTGGTCGAGCTCTTCGGCAGCGCCGAGCGCGTCCCGCTCGCGAACGACACGTCGATCGGCGTCGGCCACGCGCCCGCGTCTCTCCTCGAGCGCGTGGTGCTGGCGGTCGCGGAGCGGCTCCGAGCCATGGCTCGCGAGCGGCCGTTCGTGGGCGAGGACGTGAAGGTGATGGGGCTGCGCCGGTACGAGCGCATCGAGCTCACGATCGCGTGCGCAGTCGTCGGCCGCCACACGGCCAGTCTGGCCGATTACGTCGCGCACCGCGAAGAGCTCGAGGGCGAGGCGGCGCGCGTCGCGCGGAGCGAAGCCGGCCGGGACGTGGAGATCCAGGTCAACGCCGCCGACGACCTCGCCGCCGAGCGCGTCTATCTCACGGTGACGGGAACGTCGGCGGAGGCCGGCGACGACGGCGAGGTGGGCCGCGGCAACCGCGTGGGTGGTCTGATCACGCCGTACCGGCCGATGTCGCTCGAGGCCGCCGCCGGCAAGAACCCGGTCTCGCACGTGGGGAAGCTCTACAACGTGACCGCGCAGCGCATCGCGGCGCGCATCATCGAGAGCGTGCCCGACGTGGCCGAAGCGGAGTGCGTGATGCTCAGCCGCATCGGCCGCCGGATCGACGATCCGGTGGTCGTCGACGTGACGATGCGCACGCGCGACGGCACCGATCCGGGAGTGTTCCGAGGTCTGGTCGCCGGCGTCGTCGGCGAAGGGCTCTCGGGCCTGGCGGCGCTCACGCGCGAGATGCTGGAGGGGCGAGTGCAGGTCTACTGAGCGACAAGCTCGAGCCGCGCGCTTGCGCCCGCGCGAAAATACTGCCGTTCGTCGCACGGCGGCCGTGCCGTCGACGCGCCGGGCATCGCGGTGGATCGCCCCTTGCTCTTCTTCGTCCGCATGCGCCGCGCGATCCTCCTCCTGCTCTTGGCCGGCCTGGCCTGTCGGCAGCCGGCCTCGACTTCGCCGAGCGGCGACGGCGCCTCACTCACGGTCCAGTCCGCTGGCGTCCCCGCGGCGCCGATCGCGGGCGACTCCGACGAGGCGCGCGCGCTGCGGCGGCGCCTGCTGCAGACGGTCCGCGAGGAGGTCAAGGATGCGCGCGTGCTCGACGCGATGGACCGTGTCCCTCGGCACCTGTTCGCTCCCGGGGTCTCGCTGCGCCGCGCGTACGCCGACTACCCCGCCTCGATCGGCTACGGCCAGACGATCTCGCAGCCCACCATCGTGGGCATCATGAGCGCCGCCCTCGAGCTCCGAGGTGACGAGCGCGTGCTCGAGATCGGGACCGGCTCCGGCTACCAGGCCGCGATCCTCTCGCTGCTCGCCCGCGAGGTGTACACGATCGAGATCGTGCCCCAGCTCGCCGAGCAGTCGCGCGAGCGCCTCGAGCGGCTCGGCTACGCGAACGTCCACGTGCTCGCGGGCGACGGCTACAAGGGTTGGCCCGAGCACGCGCCCTTCGACCGCATCATCGTGACCGCCGCGCCGGAGACCGTGCCGCAGGCGCTCCTCGACCAGCTCGCCGACGGAGGGATCCTGGTCGCGCCGATCGGCCCCTCCGAGACGGTCCAGGAGCTGATGCGCTACCGCAAGAGCGGCAGGCAAGTCTCGAAGGAGGATCTCGGCGCGGTGAGGTTCGTGCCGATGGTGCCGGGCGACTGAGATGGCGGCGCGCGGTCTCGGCGTGGCCGATGCGTCGCTCATGGTCGTCGGCAGCATCCTGGGCGCGGGCATCTTCCTGGTGAGCGGCTTCGTCGCCGAGAACGTACGCTCGCCCGCGGGCTTCTTCGGCGTGTGGATCGCGGGTGGCCTCGTCGCCCTCGCGGGCGCGCTCTGCAACGGCGAGCTCGGCGCGCTCTTCCCGGTCGGTGGCGGCGAGTACGTCTACCTCCGCGAGGCCTACGGCGCTCCGGTGGGCTTCCTCTCCGGGTGGACGAGCTTCTGGATCGGCTTCCCCGGATCGATCGCGACGCTCGCGTGGGGCTTCGGTCACACCGTCGCGCTGCTCGCGGGCGACGCGCGCGCCGGGCTGCCGATCGCTCTCGGCGCCGTCGCCCTGCTGACGGCCGTCGACGCGACCGGTCTCGAGCCGGGCAAGTGGCTGCAGAACGTCCTGTCGAGCGCCAAGCTCGTGGTCTTCGCGCTCCTGTTCGCGCTCGGGATCCTGCTCCCACGAGGAGGGCCGTCGCACTTCGTGCCCTTCGTCGCGCCCGAACGCCCGGGCGCGCTGGCGATCGCGCTGCTCCCGGTCTTCTTCGCCTACAGCGGCTGGAACGTCGCGACGTACATGGCGGGCGAGATGCGCGAGCCCCAGAAGAGCCTGCCCCGCGCGCTCTTCTACGGGACGATCGCGTGCGTCGCCGTGTATCTGGCCGTCAACGTGGCCTACCTGCGCGGGCTGTCGCTCGACGAAATGCGCGGCGAGGCGAACGTCGCCCACGCCGCGATGACCCGCTTCAGCGTGGCGGCGGCGAGGCTGGTGCTCGCGCCGCTCGTGGCGGTCAGCCTCCTCAGCTCGCTGCAGGCGACCGTGCTCGCCGGCCCGCGCATCTACGAGGCGATGGCGCGCGACCGCCTCTTCTTCGCGGTGCTGGGACGCGTTACTCCGCGTTCGGGCAGCCCCGCGGTGGCCACGTGGACGCAGGGCGCCGTGGCGTGCGCGCTGCTGCTGACCAACACGTTCGAGCGGCTGCTCACGTTCACGACATTCGCGATCCTGGTCTTCTCCACGCTCACCGTCGCGGGGGTCGTGGTCCTTCGTTTCCGCCGTCCGGACGCGCCGCGCGCGTTCCGAACGCCGGGTTACCCCTTCGTGCCCGCGCTGTTCGTCGCGGCGAACCTCTGGGTGGCCTTGAACGTGATTGCGAGCGGCGCGCGCGAGGCGCTCGCGGGTCTCGCGATCGTCGCTGCCGGGCTGCCGGCGTACGTGCTCTTCGTCAAGATGGGCCGCCCCGGGCTAAAGCCCGGGGCAGGCAAAGACCGCGTCGGAAAACCCGCATGAAGTCCGCCTTCGGCGGACTCGCGCTGGATCGTCGCGGGAGTCCGCCAACGGCGGACTTGAACTGGGATGCTCGCTTGGGATCTTCGCCTGCCCCGGGCTTCAGCCCGGGGCGGCCCGGATCAGACCGCCCGAACGCCGCGGCGGTAGCCTACCTTCGCCAGCGCTTCGTCGATGACGTGCTGGCGCACGCGCGCGTCCTGCTCCGAGTCCGCCGAGAGGACCAGGCGGTGACCGAGCACGCTCGGCGCGACCGCGCGCATGTCGTCGGGCGAGACGAACGTGCGGCCGCCGAGCAGCGCCCAGGCCTTCGCCGCCTGGAGCAGCGCGAGCGAGGCGCGCGGGCTCGCTCCGAGCGCGACGCGCGGGTGGTTGCGCGTGAACGCGGCGAGGCCCACCGCGTAGTCGAGCAGGTCGTCCTCGACGTGCACCCGCGCGGCGATGGACTGGAGCTGCTGGACGTCCTGCGGGGACAGGACGGGGTGCGCTGCGGGCGGCTCGTTGCCGAACGTGCGGAGCATCTGCACCTCCTCGCGCGCGGCCGGGTAGCCCATCGGCACGCGCACGAGAAAGCGGTCGATCTGCGCCTCCGGCAGCGGGTAGGTACCCTCGAGATCGATGGGGTTCTGCGTCGCGAGGACCAAGAACGGGTTCGGCAGCTCGTACCGGTCGCCCTCGATGGTGACCTGCCGCTCCTGCATCGCCTCGAGCAGCGCCGACTGCGTCTTGGCCGGCGCGCGGTTGATCTCGTCGGCGAGCACGACGTTGGCGAAGACGGGCCCAGGCCGGAGCGAGAACGTGCCGTCGCGCGGCGAAAGCACGTAGGTGCCGGTGATGTCGGCCGGCATCAGGTCCGGCGTGAACTGGATGCGCCGAGCCGTGCAGCCCAGCGCGACGGCGAACGCCTTGACGAGCGTGGTCTTGGCGACGCCCGGCACGCCCTCCAGCAGGACATGGCCCTTGGCGAGCAGCGAGACGAGCATGAGGTCGAGCGCCCGCGTCGAGCCGATGTAGATCCGCGAGACCTCGCGGCGTAGCTCGTCCACCCGCTCCTTGGCGGCGGCAACCTCGTTGTTGGCGACGGCATGCACGGGTGAGTCCTCAATGACTCTAGCGAACTTTTCGGGGCCGTGCGGGGCGAAAACCGCCGTCGCCGGCCCCGTCAGACCTGCGCGGGCAAGGGCGGATCGCCCTTCATCGTGGAGTTACGCGCGGCGCGCACCTCGTCGAGGACCGTACGGGCGGTCTTCGAGCACCGCACGATGTCCGCGTCGCGGACGCGCCGCATCGCCTCCGCGCGGCGCGACAGTACGAGCGTCTCGACCTGGCCCAGGTACGTGAGCAGCGAGCGCAGCGAGCGTGCCGTGGTGTCGGACACGAGGCCCGCGGCCCTGGCGCGCCGCACGAGCTCGTCGGGCGCGGGCGGGTGCTCCACGTCGAGCGCGGCGCAGAGCTCCTCCTCGACCGCGCTCTTGATCTCGAGCGCCGCGAGCGCTCGCGTCGTCCCTCTCGCCGCGACGATCGCGGCGTGGCCCGCGACGCCTCCTTGCGCCGCGACGGGGATGGCCTTCACGTAGCGCGGCGAGACGGGGCGATGCAGCCCGGCCGCGCGCGAGACGACCCAGGCGACGAGCCCGCCCAGCACCAGGAAGCACAGCAAGTACGTGACGTACGGCGGCAAGCCGTCGCGGCGAAACGCTCGGAAGAAGTCGACGATCGCGTGCAGCTTGCCCATCGTCGAGCCCTCGCTGTCGTCGCCGTAGCTGCCCTTCTGCTCGAACGCCCCGACGAGGAGGTAGAGCTTCGGCGCGGTGCCGGTCGCCTTCTGCGGGACGTCCTTGGTGTCGAGCACGTAGTGAAGGACGTTGCGGGTGAACGTCTTGTTGCCCGGGAAGCGGAGCATCCCGTTGATGGGCACTGAGCTGTCGCCGACGACGAGCAGGTGACCCTTCTCGACGGCGCCCGCCAGCGCGACGTTGATCTTCTCGCCGTCCTCTTCGCTGCGCACGCAGAGCAGCGGCGAGAGCTCGCGGTGCGCGACGCCGCTCGCGTGGTTGAGCACGACCCGCGCGACCCCGTGCATCACCGGGTGCGGGCCCTCGGCCGGCTCGGCGATCGCGAGGGCGGGGTTCTTTCGGAGCTCGAGGGCCGGGTTGGCGGGCAGGGGGATGCGCTGGATGGAGAAGTGGCGCAGGAGATCGTCCCCCGAGCCGAAGTCGTCGAAGACGGCCACCCTCCCGCCCTCGCGCAAAAAGCGCGAGAGCGACTCCACGTCGAGCGCCGACTCCGGGTGCAGCAGGACGATGCCGTCCTCGGGCTTGAGGGCCGAATAGTCCATGGATCCCGCCACGACCACGTTCGCCGCGCCCGCCTCGTCCTTGGCGAGCTCCACGAGGTCCGACAGACCGTCCCAGTCCGCGCTCGTCGGGACGTAGGCAGCCCAACTATGGCGCGGTGCGACAAACGCCACCGCGAGCGCAAAGACAGCGAGGACCAGGCGTATTCGAGGCATCGGTTGCGGCGAGCGCCGTGCGAGACAGCATAACTTGGTGTGGAATCTTGACCAGGCGGACGGCATTGCTACGTTAGATGTGAGGTCAAGGCAGCCGGCCGGAGGAAAGTCCAAGTGCTCCCTCCTTTCATCATCGAACAGATTCGGAAGCGTGAGAGCGAGGATCGTACTCGTTACGATCAGCCCCACCTCGAGCTGCCCCTCGAGCCGATGCGCCCACCCGCCAAGGAGCCTCGCGACGAGGAAAACAAGCGGGGCGTGGTCATCGTCGAGTTGTGAGCCCCCAGCGAAGCGCAGGCGAATGTCGGCGTGCTAGCGGCACACCGACGTTGGGCAAAAGCCCTTCTCGACAGTCGCGGGGTCGCTGACTAGGCTGCCGGCCCCAGATGCGCTGGCGCATTCCCTTCGTCCTGCTTGGCCTTTCCGCGCTCGCACCCCTCGCCGCGGTGTCGGGGACAGGGTGTTTCCCTGCCGCCGGTGTCGGCGTCGAGCCGCCGACCTACTCCTTCTACTATCCGGTGGGCTTGGCGGTGTCGCGCGGGGGCAACGTGCTCTACGCGGTCAACTCGGACTTCGACCTGCAGTGGAACGGCGGCACGATCCAGTCGCTCGATCTGCACCTGATTCGCCGCCACACCTTGCTCGCGATCAAGGACCCGACGGATCCGAACTTGCCGCTCGCCCTTCCGCTCGACCCGAGCGCGTCATGCCCGGCGTCGCCCGTCGTGACCTCCACGGACGCCGGCGTGGCTCTCGGCTGGGCGTGCGCCCCTCCGACGAACGCGTCCTACTACATGCGCGATTCGGTCGTCATCGGCGCGTTCGCCACGGATCTGCAGCGATCTCGCCTCGAGACGCCGTGCGCGTCCGATCCGACCAAGACCTGCTCGCGTCTGTTCTCGCCCATCCGCGGCGACGCGTCGCTCACCTGGGCGGACGTCGTCGTCGACGACCCGAACGTCGCGCCGGGCGTGGCGGACACGTCCAGCGAGTACGCGCCGTTCAAGCTGCACTGCGGCGCGAGCAGCGAGCGGGAAGTGGCCGGCGGGAGCTGCGACACCTTGCATCACGCCGGCAACGACCCGAACCAGCCGGGCGACACTCGTCTCATCACGATGCCCGGCGAGCCGTTCGGCATGGCGCAGAGCATGGACGGTCAGTCGATCGTCATCACTCACCAGACCGACACCAAGAGCAGCCTCTTCTCGACGTACACCCCGCTGCCCGGTCAGGCGACGACGCCCCCCGCGCTGCAGTTCGTGCTCGACGGGCTGCCCACCGGAGGCATCGCCGTCGCGGCGATCCCGCACGATCCGCAGGCGTACCCCGAGTGCATCGCCGACCCGACCTCCGACGCGTGCAGGGCGGCCGTCCCGAGGCCGGCGTTTCTGCAGACGAGCCTAAGCGCCCCCGAGGTGAGCCTGCTCCGCTACTACTCCGATCAGGGTGACCAGGGCGTTTCGGCTCCGTTCCGGCCCTTCCTCCAGAACGAGGCGAACGTCGCGCTCACGGTCAACGCCGGCGCGACCGACTTCGCGCGCGGCATCGCGATCGACGGGACGCCGCGCATCTTCTGCAAGGCCCACGTACCGCCTGCGGATCCCACCGCCGTTCCGCCGCGGACGCAGGCGAACGTCGACGCGGACACGATGGCGTGCGCGCGCCTTCCTGCGCGTGTCTTCATCGCGAGCCGCTCGGGCCCGACCCTCATCATCGGCAGCCTCGGCGCGGAGACGAGCCCCGACGGATCGTACGATGCCGACCAGCTCCATCTGCAGCAGACCGTGCCCCTTCCGAACGGGCCGTCCGGGGTCTACCTCGCGCCGGTGGTCGACCGCGCCGGGAACTACGCGCTGCGCGTCTTCGTGGTCTGCTTCGATGCCAGCCAGATCATCGTCTTCGATCCGGACACCAACCAGATCGAGTCCGTGTTGCGGATCGGGCTCGGGCCGTTCGCGCTCGCGTTCGATCCGTTCGACATGAACGACGTGGCGCTCAACAAGCCCGTGCCGTTCGACTCGCGGGACGCCGACCTCTCGTTGCGGCGCTACCGGTTCGCCTACGTCGCGAGCTTCACCCAGTCCTACGTCCAGGTCGTCGACCTCGACAACGGGTCGCCCGACAAGAGCACGTACGGGACCGTCGTCTTCACCCTCGGCATGCCGACGAACCCCAAAGGAACCTGATGTCGCGCGTGCGGTTTTCGCTGCTCTCGATCGGATTGCTCGCGACGTGCGCGCTCGTCGTGTCGATCTCTCTCGTGGCCACGAGCTGCTCGCAGACGCCGGTGGAGGTGCCGGTGCGGTCGTTCGAGCGGGCAGGCCGGATGGACGTCGTCTGCATGCAGGTGCTCGACGACAAGGGGACCGCCATCCCCGCGGTCGCGGTGACGCAGGACCACTGCGCGCCGGTGGCGACGGGAGTGAACCCGAACACGGGACAATGGTACTGGCAGACCGCCCAGTATCACTTGATGGCGATCGTCACGCAGACGCTGCGAGGCGAGCTCGCGGTGGTCGACCTCACGGCGGCCCAGGTCGTGGACACGAGCCGCGCGCTGCCGGGGACGAACTTCCTGCCCGTCGGGCAGAACCCGCAGGACGTCGTCGCCACCCCCGACGGCCAGATGGTCTTCGTCACCGCCGCCGAGGTGAACAAGCCGGCGATCTACGGCATCCCGTCGTCGCTGATGCTCGGCGACGCGCAGAACTTCGACGAGCCGTCGCAGGCGGCCGAGGCGCTGTCGCTCACGAGCTGGCCGTCTTGCGCGTTGCCGCAGGCCCCGGGGCGGATGGTCGTCGTGCCGACACCCTCCCCCGGCGGCGACGCCGGCGCGCCCGCCAACTACGAGATCGTCGTCTTGTTGCCCGGTAACGGTCGCGACGAGACGGCGAAGGTCGCCCTCCTCGACGTGAGCGCCTTCGAGGACGGTACCATCCCGCGCGGCTCGCTGGCGCCGTGCCCCATCAAGAGCGCCATCGAGCTCGGTGCGGGGCTCCCTTCCTGGACGCCGGGGCCGAGCTGGCCGAACGGGCTGCCCTACGTCGACGGCGGCGTGGACCTCTTCGCGCAGCTCGGCGGCAGCACCGACGCGGGCGTGCTGCCGTCCACCGACTACCAGCTGCCCCTCTGGTCGTGCCCCGCGCTCGCGCACCCCGCGGGGACGAGC
>DATIQP010000172.1:0-1600 GCA_035470765.1 Polyangiaceae bacterium
GCCGCTGCACCGAGAGCGCCGCCTCGCGCGCCTCGACGAGGTGGCCCAGCGCCAGCTGCGCGCGCGCGAGGTCGAACCCGATCACCGGCGTCTGGACGAGCGCCCACGCCTGCGCGAGCTTGTCGGCCGCGACCGCCGCGTGGCCAGCGTCGAGCGCGTCGGCACCCTGCTTGTAGAGCTCGCGGGCCGTGGCCACGTCCGCCGCCGAGGGACCGACCGCGCTCGCGCGACCGGCGGCGAGCGCGAGAACGAGCACGACCGCCCCTCCGGTGCGCCTACCAAATGTCGCGATCATGACGGGGTCCTTTCGCGCTGGCGCTGGGCGCGGCGGTCGCGGCCGGCGACGACGTCGTCCGAGGCTTCGCGGTCGGTCTCGCTGCGATCGCCTGAACCGCCGAAGACGCTTCGACGGAGGCGGCGCTCGCGATGGCCGGCGCCGACGCGGAGGGCGGAGCGACGGCCGGCTCGGCGTGCGTCTCGACCACGCCGACCGACGGCGTCGCGGCGGGCGAAGCGGAAGGCGTCACCGCGGACTTCTTGGCGGGCGAGTGCTGGAGCGTGACGAACGCGACGGCGACGGCTGCGCACACCACCGCGGCACCGATGGCGATCGTCCGCCCGTGGCGCTTCGGCACGGCTGGCGATCCGCCGGAGGTCGCGAAGCTCGTGTCGCGCATCGAGATGTGCTGCGCGTCGGCGAGCTCCCTCGGGTCGATCTGGCTGATGACCACGCGCCGGTACGATCCCGACTCGATTCCGGGCGTCAGCGCGGCACCGAACACGGCGGCGAGCGCGCTCGCCAGCTCGCGCGCCGACTGGAATCGGTCCTTGGGGTCGCGCGCGCACGCCTTGGCAAACCAGGCATCGAACGCCTTCGGCAAGCTCGGCTCGATCGTCGAAGGCGGCGCGGGAGACGCCTCGTTCACGACGATGGCGAGCGCGCCGATCGTGTCGGCCATGAACGGGAGCCTGCCCGTGAGCGCCTCGTACACCAGCACGCCGACGCTCCACAGGTCGCTGCGCGCGTCGCTCGACTTCGCGCTCTTGAACTGCTCGGGGCTCATGTAGAAAGGCGTGCCCAGGCTCTCGCCGGCGAGCGTCGAACGGCGCGCGCCGGTCGTGAGGCCCTTGATCGTGTCCGTCTTGGCGACGCCGAAGTCGAGCAGCTTGACGAAGACGTCACCGCCCTCATGCGCGAGGAACACGTTCTCCGGCTTCACGTCGCGGTGGACGACGTTCTGCTCGTGCGCCCGCTCGAGCGCCTTGCACAGCTGCGTCACGATCGTCACCACCTCCGCCGGAGGGAGCACGAGCTCCTTCTCGATGCGCCTCGCGAGGTCGGTCCCCTCGAGCATCTCCATGACGATGAACGGAACGTTCGTCTTGGTGATGCCGTAGTCGTAGATCTTCACGACGTGCGAGCTCTTCACCTTGGACGCCGCGGCGGCCTCCTGCGAGAACCGCGCGCGCGCGGCGGGGTCCTCGGCGTAGTTGCCCTGGAGGAACTTCACCGCGACCTCGGTGCCGAGCGCGAGATGCTCCGCCACCCACACCGCGCCCATGCCGCCCTCGCCGAGCGGCCGGAGCAGCTTCACGTTCG
>DATIQP010000173.1:0-27532 GCA_035470765.1 Polyangiaceae bacterium
GATGAGTCGATCGGTAGGTTTGTCCCGTAGGGCTGAAGTTGCGGACGGAGTTGAGACCTGCGGCGGAGCCCATCACGTCATTTGGGTGTGAGCTTCATGATCGTCCCGTCGCCGTTCGCCCAATAGAGGCTCGTGTCGTCGACGGCGAAGCTCCGGGGCCCGCTCTGCGCGGGCACGATCGTCGTGGGCGCGTTCGCGCAGCCGGCGACGGGGCACCTCAGGATGTCTCCTGGCGCGTTCGTCCAGTAGAGGTTCGCGCCGTCCGACACCAGACCTCGGATGGCGCTCGCGTTCGTGACGAGCGCGGTTGGCTTTCCGTTGCAGCCGCCGAGCGTGCAACGCAGGATCGACTGCGGCGCTGGAATGGCGGTGCCGGCGTCCGTCTCTTCGCCGACGGTCCAATAGACGTACGAGCCGTCGATCGCGAGCGCGGTGGGTGACGGCTGCGCGGACGCGATGACCGTGGGCGCCGCGCAGCCTCCGATGGAGCACATCAGCACGTCGCCGAAGTAGCCGTTGGTGATGGTCTCGTTGCCGATCCAGTAGACCCCGGTCGCGCTGACGACGAGCGGACCGTTGGAGGCGCCGTTCGTGACGAGCGTCGTCGGAGCCCCGTTGCAGCCCGCGAGCGGACACTTCTGGACGGCGCTGTTCGTGCCCCAATAGAAGCTCGTCGCGTCGACGGCGAACGCGAAAGGGCCTTTGTCGGACACCAAGATCGGCGGCATGTCCTTGCAGCCCGTCGCGGGGCACGACATGAGGTTCCAGCTGACGGTGGGCGCGGGCGTCGCGCTGACGTAGACGTTCAGCGCATCAGCCGCGATGCCGGAGGTCGACACCATCGGCGCCGAGATGAGCGGCTGCCCGAGGCCGGTGTTGTCCACGAGCAGCGTGGGCGCGCCTCCGCAACCAGCGGACGCGCACTTCATCAGCGATGTGTTGGGCGGCGATGGCGGTCCGTCACCGGCGTTCAGCCAATACACGTTGCCGCCGCCGACGGCGAGCAAACCGGGATTGGCTTGCCCCGTCGCGAGCGTGACGGGGCCCGCGCCGGCTTCGACTGGTGCGCCGTCGTTGCTCGACCCCCCGTCACCCGCGTCGTCCTGCGCTGGGAGCGTCTGACCGCACGCGAGCGCAGTCATTGTCATGATTGCGATCGGTACTCGCATTTTCATCCTCCTCACTTCGGCGTGAGCTTCATCACGTTGCCGTCCATCGTCGTCCAGTAGAGGCTCGTGGCGTCGAGCACGGGGCCGAGCGGGCCGTTCTGGCCCGACGCGGTCACCGTCGGACTTCCCGCGCAGCCGTCGACTGAGCATTTCACGACGTTTGGCGCGTCGAGCCAGTAGACGTTCACGCCGTCCACCGCGAGCACGTTGCCCGGCCGAGCGCCGCTCGCGAGGGTGGTCGGGCTCTGGGCGCAGCCTCCGACTGCGCATTTCATGACAGCGCCCGGGTTGCCGGACGCGACCCAATAGACGTTCTTTCCGTCCGCCGCGATCGCCGTGGGCGTTTGCCCCGAAGCGAGGATCGACGGCGTGGTGCAACCGCTGATCGGGCACGACATGACGTCGCCGTTGTTGTCTCCCCAGTAGAGGTTCGCGCCGTCGACCGCGATGCACGGAATCATGAAGCTGTTGGCGTACGAGACCAACGCCGTCGGGGCTTGGGCGCATCCTCCGATCGCGCACCTCTTGATCGTGCTCGTCATCGGCGATCCGTTCGTCGTGGTCGACCCCCAATAGACGCTCGTCGCGTCGACCGCGATGGAGGGCGGGACGCTGTCTTCGATGCTGAGGGTGATCGGTTGCGAGCAGTCGTTCGCGGGGCACTGCATCACGAGCGGCGACGAGCGCGGGGTGAAGTAGACGTTCGCGGAGTCGGCCTGGAGTGCTTGCGGGTCCCACGTCGCGAACGTCGACGGCGGGCCGCCGCATTCGTCGGTGGAACGCTTCATGATCGAGCTGTTCGCGGCCCAGTAGACGCTTCCGCCGCCGACCGCGATGAACCCTGGGTGAAACTGTCCCGTAGCGAGCGCGACCAGGCCGTTGCCGTCGCCGCACGCGTCAATCGCGACGTCGGCGGCTTCACCATCCAATCCGGCATCGGTTGCAACCGGCGCGCTGCTCGAACAATCGACTACGGCCATGATCAACAAAGTGGGAGCGAGCCTCATGGTCTATTCGTATTGCACCGGGCGTGCCGCGTCGGCGATCGGCTCGGCGACGGCGCTGACGTGACTTTGCGTGTGCACCGGTCGGCGCACGCGTGAAGCGACGTGCTCACGCGATGGACGCGCGTCGCACGGGCACCGCGATCTCGCGCGTCTTACTGAGCTCGCGACAGGTGAGCAGGTACCCCAACCGCGTTCACCAGCGCTGGTGATTGCGTTCATCAGCGCTGATGAACGTGAGACGAGCCCACACGACTGAAAGCCCGTGCGCGTCGCGCTCTCCTCATCCCCCCCGGCGGCGGCGAGGTCGCGGTGCGCTCGCTCGGGACCGCCGCCTGCAGGCGGACGCGCGCAGCGCCGCTCGCCTGACTCGGTCGTCTCCGGGCGGCGCGAGCACGCCGCCGAAGCCGGCGGATGGGGGGCACCCCCCTCTCTCCCTCTCTACCTCTTCATCACGACGCGATTGCGTCCGCTGCGCTTCGCCTCGTACAGCGCCTCGTCCGCGATCGCGATCAGCTCCAGCCCGTTCTGCACGTTCGCGTACGGGTACGCCGCCACGCCGATGCTGATCGTCACCGGGATCGGCTTGCCGTCGAAGGCGAACTGCGCCTGCTCGACCAGCGTGCGCAGCCGCTCGGCGAGGACCGCGGCGTTGTGGAGCGTGATGCCGCGGCACAGGACCGCGAACTCCTCGCCGCCGTACCGGCCGAAGATGTCCTCGGCGCGCACCGTGCGCGCGGCGATCTCGGCCAGCTTCGCCAGCACGAGGTCGCCCGCGAGGTGGCCGAACGTGTCGTTGACGCGCTTGAAGTGGTCGACGTCGAACATGAGCATCGACAGCGGCGCGGCGTGGCGCTTCGCGTAGGCGACCTCCTGCTCGAGCCGATCGAGAAAGTGCTTCTTGTTGAACGCCTTGGTGAGGTCGTCGCGCAGCGCGGCGTCGTACATCGCGCGCTGGAAGTTCTCCTCGAGCTTGTCGTGGTAGGTGAACTTGAGGATGGTCGTCGAGCCGAGCTGGATCTTGTCGCCGTCCTTCAGCGTGGTGAGGTCGACGCGCTCGCCGTTGACGAGCGTGCCGTTGGCGCTGCCGAGGTCCTCGATGCGGACCGCCTGGCCATCGACGACGATGCGCGCGTGCTTGCGCGAGATGCCGTCGTCGCCGAGCTTGACCTTGGCGGCCGTCCCTCGCCCGATGACGCTCTCGCCCGGCTCCAGCCGGAACATCTCTCCGACGTTCGAGCCCGCGAGGACGATGAGGTAAGCCCGATCCCGCTGGGATCGCCCCATCAGATCCTTGATGACGTCCCCCATCACCCGGGAGACGTTGGTCTTCTCACTGTCGTCGTCGTCGAAGGGCTTCACAACCTAGGGCTTCCGTCGAGCGGGTCCAGGGTCCATCTTTTTCCGAACCTTCGCCGGCGTCAAGACATCAGTCTCGCACCGTCACGAGCTCAGCGCGAGCTTGTTCTTTGCGGCCTTGGCCACCTTCGTCTTGCCGCCCTTCTTGACCACCGTCTCGAGCAGGTCCTCTCCGAGCGTGTGGCCTTCCTCGGCGAAGTGAAAGCCCACGTAATAGAGGTGATCGAGCTCGAGGGAGCGGTCTTTACGCAGCGCGGCAGCGACGTCGTAGCCCTTGGTCACGAGGTGCTTCAGGCGTGAGAGGGAGGGATCGCCCGCGCGCGTCTGCGGGCGCGTGTCGCGCGGTGAGCCCCGGAGCTCGATCGAGGCCAGCGCGTAGCGATCGTCGTCGGTCGACTTGTCGGACCGGAGCAACAGGCCGAGCACCGTCTTGGCCTTCTCCTCGTTCTTGCCGCGCTGCAGCTTCTGGGCGAGCTCGCGCAGCGTTTCGGCGACGGCCGCCGGGTCGGCGCTCTGCACGACGTCGAACTGCGCCTCCCACCCGCGCTCGCCCGAGGCGAGGCGCTTCTTGGCCGCCTCGAGCAGCTGCTTGCGCACGGGCGCCGAGACCTTCTTCGCCATCGGGCTCAGCACCTTGCGCAGCAGCCACGCGCGATCCGGATCCTTGGTGTCGAGCAGCGCCCTCGCGAGCGTGCCCACGGCCTCCTCGCGGCCGGTCAGCGTCTCGGCGACGAGCTCGGCGCGGCGGCGATCCTGATTGAGGAGCGCCTTCACGAGCGCCTTGGTCGCGCGCTCGTCCTTCTGCCCGCTCAGGTACACGGCCGCGAAGCGCGCGCGCTCGAGGTCCTCGTGGGCGAGCAGCTTCTCGAAGCGCGGGATGGTCGTGGGCGGCAGCGGCAGCGTGCCGAGCGTGTGCAGCGCCGCGTGCGCGAGGGCGCGGTCGGGCGACTCGGCCGCGTCGATGAGGGCTTCGGTGACCTTCGCGTTGGCCTTGCCCTTCTGCAGGGCGAAGCGCAGCGCGATGAGCGCCTCCTGCCGCAGGAGCGGGGGCTGGTCCTTGCTCTTCGCGTACCCGAGCAGCGTCGGCACCGCGCTCTCGTCCTCGAGATATCCGAGGATCTTGATCGCCGCGGCGACCGCGCTCGGCGACGCGTTCTTGCTGGACTTCAGGTACTTCTCGGTCTGCGCCAGGTAGTTGCGGCGCTCGCGCGCGCCCGCCTCCTTCACGTGCTGGCGCACCGCGAGCGCGGCCGCCTTCGCCGCCTCGCCCTCGCTGCTCGCGAGCCCGGCCAGCAGCGTCGAGAACGCGTCCTTGCCGCCCACGTCCGCGAGGATGGCGTCGAGCGCGCGGCGCTCCTCGGCCGCCGCCGTCTCCATGCGCTTGCGGATGAGCGGCACCACGTCGTCGCCGATGCTGCGGATCGCGGCCTGCGCGGCCCGCCGCACCTCGTCCACGTTCGAGCCGAGCAGCGCGAACGCCTGGTGCACGCCCTTCTTCGCGCTGCCGAGGTGCGCGAGCGCCTCGAGCGCGTGGCGCTGCAGGACGGGCACGCCGCTGTCGAGCAGGGAGACGAAGCCGTCGATGGCCTCCGGCTTCTTGACGCGCAGCTCGCCGAGGACGATGGCCGCGGCGATGCGCTTCTCGATCGATTCGTCTTTGAGCAGGCGGATGATCTTGTCGACTTCGGACATGCTCAGCCCTTGGTGGGAGGTTTGGTCTTGCCCATCGCGAGGATCTCGCGGAACTCGGCGGCGGTCACGGGGACGACGGAGATGCGCGAGCGCCGCAGCAGCGCCATGTCGGCGAGCTTCGCGTTCTTCTTGATCGCCGCGAGGCTCACCGGCTCCTTCAGGGAGAAGGCGGGCTCGAAGTCCACCGCGGCCCAGTCCTCGTCCTTCGGGGCGGTCGGGTCCGGGTAGGCGGTCCGCTTGACCCGCGCCACGCCGACGACCTCCTTGCCCTCGTTCGAGTGATAGTACAGAGCCAGCTCCCCCTGCTTCATGGCGCGTAGGTTGTTGCGCGCCTCGTAGTTGCGGACCCCGTCCCACCGCGTGGCGCCGTCGACGAGCAGCTGCGAAAAAGGATATTTGTACGGCTCACTCTTGATCAACCACGTCCCCATCGGGCACGTAGGATACACAAATGCAGCAAAAGGTCGTCCAGCGGGAGCGCGAGCTCGCCATCGTCACGGAGAGGGCTTTTTCGAGGGATCCGGCGGTCGCCCTGCGGGATCCGTCGCTGCCGGCGATCGGCCGGCTGCACCTGCGCATCGTGCAGAAGAGCCTCGAGCCGGGCTGGTGGGATCAGGCGCTGCGCCTGGGCCAGCGCACCGCCGGGTGCAACTGGATCGAGGTCTGCACGCGCAACATCCGCCACGTCCACGGGCGCGAGCGCATCGGCGAGCTGTCGCAGGGCAAGAGCTACGTCGTCGTCTCGAACCACCGGAGCTTCTTCGACATGTACGTCATCACGGCGTACCTGGTGAAGCGCGGCATGAAGCACCGGATCATGTTCCCGGTGCGGTCGAACTTCTTCTACGACAGCGCGGCGGGCATCTTCGTCAACGCGGTCATGAGCTTCTTCGCCATGTACCCGCCCGTCTTCCGCGACAAGAAGCTCGCGCACCTCAACGTCGCGAGCCTCGACGAGACGATCCGCCTGCTCCGGCAGGGCGGCTTCTTCATGGGCCTGCACCCCGAGGGGACGCGCAACACGGGTGATCCGTACGAGATGCTCCCGGCGCGGAGCGGCGTGGGGCGCATCATCCACCAGGCGCGGATGCCGGTGTTGCCGGTGTTCATCAACGGGCTGGGCAACGATCTGGTCAAGCAGGTGGCAGGGAACTTCACGCGCAAGGGCGAGCCTGTGAACGTGGTGTTCGGCAAGCCCGTGGACTTCGGGGGCCTCTTGGAGAAGGCGCCGAGCCCGCGGGTGTTCAAGGCGGTGTCGGAGCGGGCGATGGAGGTCGTGAGGGAGCTGGGGCAGGAAGAGAAGAAGATTCGAGAGGGGTAGGGCGGGCCCCCACCCCGATCGTGCTCGGCGGCGTGCTCGCGCTGCCACGCGATGACCGAGGCGGCGCTCGCAGCGCTTGCGCGCGCCGCCTGCGCGCGATCGGCCTCCCCCACGTTCTCGCTTCGCTCGAACGGGGGAGGTGGGGTTAACGTCGGCCCCCCACCGGCATTCCCGTTCCCGTTCTTCATTCCGCTTCGTCTTTCCGTCTCCGTCTCCGCTGGGCGCGATCGCGAAGAGCCGTCGTGCGGGAGTATGCGAGAGCGCAGTAGAAGTGCGCCAGCCTGCGCGGTTCACACGCAGAAGCGGAGGGCGGCTGTCACACTTCTACTGCGACCGAGGGGCATGCTCCCGCACGACGGCTCTTCGCTCCCTCTGCTCCCGCACGACGGCATTTCGGTCCTCTCGCCCTCGCACGACGGCACCTCGTCCTTCCGCACTTCGCGCGCTCGCGCGCTACGCGCTCGCCACACCGCCAGCGAGGCGCGGCTCTGGCACATGCTCCGGCGCAATCGGCAGGGAGCTCACTTCCGGCGGCAGCACCCGGTCGGGCCTTTCTACGTCGACTTCATCTGCCTGACGCGCGGGCTCGTCATCGAAATCGACGGGGCAGTGCACGACGATCCCGACGTCGCCTTCGCCGACGCGCGGCGGCAGGAGGCGCTCGAGGCGCTCGGGCTGAGGGTGCTGCGGTTCAGCGCCGGTGAGGTCGAGCGGGATCTCGGCGGGGTGCTCTGGCGGATCCGTGCGGCGCTCCGGTGAGCGGCCAAAGTGGTCGTGCTGCTCGCGCTTCACGTCGTACGGCTCCTCGACGGCATGCACCATCGCAACGACGGCCCTTCGCTCTTTACGCTCTCCGCATTCGCTCGCGAGATGCGCAAGGCGCCCACGCGGAGCGAGGCGCTGCTCTGGGCGTCGCTTCGCGGCGGCAAGCGCGGCGTGCGCGTACGGCGCGCGTGTGCTGCGTGTCGACGCGTGGCTCGTCGAGCGCGACGTGCTCGCGGCCGTCGCGATCGTCCGCGCGGCGCTCTGACGGGCAAATTCAAAACGCCGTCGAGACCACCCACGTCGGGCTGCTCACGAGCGTTCCCGTGTAGGCGTTCTCTTGGTCGAAGGCGGTGTTGCCGCTGCCTTCGTCGAATCGCCAGTACGACGCGAGGCCGGCGCTCGCGGGCGGTACGGTCGTGCTCATCGTGGAGGCGACCTGGCTCGCGCTGCGGGCGAGGTTCCACAACCGCACCTCGTCGATCACGCCGTCGAATACGCCGTTCGGCGACGAGCCATTGGTGTCGACGCGCGCGGCGACGCGAAACGCGACCGTCGGCCCGCCGTAGCCGAACGATGCGCTCGCGGTGAACGTCGCGGCGACGGCGCCGTTCGTCGTGAGCGTGAACGTGGCGCCGCTCTTGACCACGGCGACGTGCGTCCAGACGTTCATCGCGATCGACTGCGACGTCATCAGCGAGTAGCCGTTGTTGTAGAGGCCGTGTGTCGAGCCGCTCGAGTCGCTCATGACGAAGAAGAGCTTTCCGCTCGTGAGGCCGAAGCGAAACTGGCCGGCGCCCTGGTTTCGCATGTCCTTCGCGACGACGTAGGTCTCGCCCGTCGAGCTCGCGGGCTTGATCCACGCTTCGAGCGTGAAGTCCGTCGGGATCGGCGCGTTGCCCATGTCGACGAACGAGCCGCCGCCGAATTGAAGGGCGTCGCCCGCGCTCACGATCGGGGCGTCGATCACGTCGGGAAAAGTGGGAGCGTCGGCCATCGCCGCGTCCTCGTTGGACGCGTCGCCGCCGACGCTCACCTCCTCGGTGGACGAATCAGGTGGTGACGACGCGTCGCCAATCGGCGCGAGGCCGTCTTCCGGAAGACTGCACGCGAAGAGGCATATCGAAGCCGCGATCCACCTCTTCATCGCCTCATGATAGCGCGCGGAGCACCTCGGCGAGGGTCGTCGTGCCGCGCACCGACTTGTGCGTGCCCTCGAAGCGCGCCTTGCCGCTGCCGAACGCCTCGATCATCTCGCGATAGAGCCTCGCGACGTCCTCGCTCACGCCCATGCCCGTCATCGCGGGGACGAGCCCGTCGATACGGATCAGACCTTCGAGTGTCTCCCGCATGGTGCAAAAGCGCTCGGCGCCGATGTTGTAGACAGTCGGGCCTGTTCTTCCCGCCGCGGCGATGCACGTGTCCGCGAGATCATCGGCGTGAACGAACTGGTAGAGGTTGTCGCCCTTGCCGAGCACGGGGACATTCTTTCCAGTGCGCACCCACTCGAAGAGGATCTGCATGATCTCGAGACGCTGCCGGCTCCGGCGAAAGAGCACGATCGGCCTCGGGCGAGGGCGGAACGCGTGAATCCTCCATGCCCTGGCGCTCGTTGGTGGGATTCTTGCTTGGTTTCGTTCTGGGTAAGGAGAAACCGATGGAAGACCACGTTTACACGTCGCCCTCGAGGGAGCTTTCGCAGAAGCGCGCCGAGCTCGCCCCCGAAGCCGAGGCTGCGTTCCGCGAGTTCAGCAAGCGGGTGTTCGCCGACGGCGCGCTGCCCGGCAAGCTGAAGCAGCTCATCGCCGTCGCGGTCGCGCACACGACGCAGTGCCCGTACTGCATCCGCGGCCACACCCGAGCCGCGCTGCGGGCGGGAGCGAGCGAGCAGGAGATCATGGAGGCGATCTGGGTCGCCGCCGAGATGCGCGCCGGCGGCGCGTACGCCCACTCCGTCATCGCGCTCGAGACGATGCAGCAGCACGCATCCCACGAGTGAGGTCGTCGGGGAGATGGATGCCCCCACCCGGCCGTGCTCGGCGCACGAATGCGCTAGGATCGGCGGAGTGCCGATGATCTACCAAGAGCGCCCGCCGAGTCCTTCGCTGCGCTCGCTCGTCGCGTGCTTCTGGTCGATCTCGGGCGAGCGCGACGGGCATCGGGTGCTGCCGGACGGCGCCATGGATATCGTCGTGATCGATGGCGTCGCGCGCGTGGTCGGCGCGATGACGCGCGCGGAGATCGTTCCGGGCGGGACGGGCCCCGTGTTCGGCGTGCGATTTCGGCCGGGCGAAGCGGTGCGCATCCTGGCCGAGGCCGCGGAGCTGACGGACGTGGATGCGCCGCTCGCCGAGATCTGGCGCGAGGGTCCGCGCGAGATCGAAGACGAGCGAGCGCTCGAGCGCGCGGTGATCGCGCGGCTCTCGTCCCACGGCGCGGCGGCCGACGTTCGCGTGCGCGCGGCGATCGACGTGCTCGCCTCGGGCGGCTCGGTGAGGCAGGCGGCGGAGCGTGCGGGCTTGTCGGAGCGCCAGCTCGCGCGGCGGTTCACGCCGCGCGTCGGAGTCGGACCCAAGCTGTTCGCGCGCGTGATGCGATTGCAGCGCGCGGCCGGAGTGCTCGCCCGCGGGGCCCCTCCGCTCGCCGCGTCGACCCACGCGGGATACGCCGATCAGGCCCATTTCACGCGGGACGCGCGCGAGCTCGCGGGCGCCACGCCGTCGGTGCTCGCGTCCGAAATGTTCAAGACGCCGGTCGCCTTCGCGGGTTAGGACGTGAGCATGATCGTCCCCGACATGGTCGGGATCGTCGTCTCCGACGTCCCGCGTGCGATTGCGTTCTACCAGCTCCTCGGCCTCGCGTTCCCCGACACGAAGGAGGACTACGTGGAGGTGAAGACCCCGAACGGCTACCGCATCTCGCTCAACGCGGAGTCGATGGTGAAAGGGCACTCGCCGGGCTGGAAGGAGCCCGTCGGCCAGCGGCTCGAGCTCGCGTTTCTGTGCGGCTCGCCCGAGGAGGTCGACGCGACCTACCAGAAGATCGTCGCCGCCGGTCACCAGGGCGTGAAGGAGCCGTGGGACGCGTTCTGGGGCCAGCGCTACGCGATCGTGTCGGACCCGGACGGGACGCACGTGAGCCTGTTCGCTCCGCTCTAGAGGGGTCCTCGCGCGGAACTTCGCCCCAGCCGCCGTTGTCGGCAACCGCCGATGACCGCCCTCTACTTCGTCTTGGCCTTCGTCGTCACGTGGGGTCTCCAGCTCCCCGCGCTTCTTGCCCGTGAAGGCGTCATCGCCGGGCCGCCCGAGCGGTACATGGCGCTCGTGGGGCTCGGCGCGTTCGGGCCGATGCTGGCCGCGATGATCGCGGCTCGCGTCGAGGGGACGGGGCTCGGCGCGCTCTTCCGGCCTCTCGGGACGTGGCGCGTCGGAGTCTCGTGGTATCTCGCCGCGCTCCTCGTGCCGGGCGCCATCTTCGTCGTGGCCGCATCCTCCTGGAACGCGCTGGGGCACGACGAGCCGCTCCTCTACCTGCCCGACAACGCCGCGTTCGTGGCGGCGGCGATCGTGTTCCCCTTCGGCGAGGAGGTCGGGTGGCGGGGCTTCGCGTTACCGCGACTGATCAGGAGCATGGGGCCGCTCGCGGCCAGCGCGATCCTCGGCGTCTTGTGGGCGTTCTGGCACGTGCCGATGCTCACCCTGCAAGGGGCGCCGCCCGCGTTCTACTGCGCCTTCGTCCCCTTCATGGTGGGCGGCAGCGTGCTCTTCACCTGGATCTACGGGCACACGCGGGGCAGCCTCCTGCTCGCCGTCCTCACGCACGTGGGCGTTCATCTGAACAACCCCGGCCACGCGATGCCGGCGCGCTACGCGCCGATGGTGATCCACACGGTGGCGTACGTGATCCTCGCCGGGGTGCTTCTCGTGGTCGATCGAGCGGCGTGGAGGCGGCCCGAACGGGGGAGGTGAGGTTAACGTCGACCCCCACCAGCATTCCCGTTCCCGTTCCCGTTCTGTATTCCGCTTCGTCTTTCCGTCTCCGCCTCCGTCTCCGTCTCCGTCTCCGCCTCCGCCTCCGCCTCCGCCTCCGCCTCCGTCTCCGCCTCCGTCTCCGCGCCGAGGACGCAGCCCGTCGAAGGGCATACAATCACCGGGGTGCAGTCGGTGTCCCTCGCGCGAACCATTCTCCGGCCGTTCACCCCGGAGGACTCGGAGCTCCTGTTCGAGCTCCACAGCGACGAGGAGCTCGCTCGAATCGTTCCATTCGTCGTTCACGCGAACATCGACCAGTCGCGCGAGCTCCTTGCCCGTATCCTCGGCCAGACTCGGTCTGGAGCGTCGATCGGATGGGTGATCGCCTTGGCAGGACGCTCCATCGGAACGATAGGCCTTCTGCGCATCGACCACGGGACGGGTCAGGCCGACATCGCGTACCACCTGGTGCGTGAGCACTGGGGCTCGGGCCTCGCCAAGGAAGCCGTCGGGGGCGCTCTCCACGTTGCCTTCGATGATCTGAAATTGCGGCGAGTCACTGCGAACATCGACTCTCTCAACGTGCGCTCGTCCCGTTTTGCCGAGAAGCTCGGGTTCGTGCGCGAGCTCACCTTCCCCGAACCGTGGAACGGAACGACGCGTACGACGCACCGGTACGTGAAGCGCAATACCTAGCAGTCACGAATCCGTGACCTGACTCGATGACCACGGCATTTCCGTTCGGCCGACGCCATGATTCCACCATGCACTGGCGGAGGGGCGCGCTCGTCACCGGTCTCGTCTTCGCCGCGCGATGCGGTAGCCCTGACACTGTCGAGGAGATCCCTCCGCCGCCTCCCGACGGAGGGGCGGCGAGCGGCGACGTCTCGACGTTCGCGATTCAGACGCTCTTCCTCGGCGAAGCTCCGGCGGATGGTGGGGCGCCGAGCAGCAGGGCGTGGAAAGCGTTTGGCTACGACCTCGACGGGCTCATCACGACCGAAGCGTCGACCAACGTCTGCACGCTCGCGGCCGCACCACCGAGTCATCAGCTCGATGGCGAAAACGGCATCGACAATGCGTGGGGGGCCACCCTCCTTCCCATCTTCCAAGCCGCGTTCGACTTCCCCAAGCTGTCGGCCGACGTCTCGGACACCATCGATTCGGGAAGCTGGACGCTGCAAATCCAGGTCACGGGCCTCACGAGCGACCCCCACCAGAGCGCGCTGGGGCTCGGGGCCCAGGTGTTCGTCAGCGGGCCGAGCTCCTCGCCACCCACGTTCGACTCGTCGACGGACTGGCCCGTGCTTCCAAGCTCGCTGAGCGACGGTCAATCGATCGCCGGTGGTGCGAAGGTGCAGTTCTCGCAAGTCTACGTGACAGACGGAACGGTCGTCGCGAAGGGCGCATCGCAACCAATCGTCATGCCACTCGTCTTGACCGGGCGATTCTGCCCCTTGTCCTGCGACAACGAGCCTGTCATCAGGATCTTACTTCCCGTCCGAATTCACGACGCCACGCTGACGTTCGTTTACTCCTCGAACACCGCAGCGCGGGGAATCATCGCGGGCGTGCTCGATACTCAGGAGGTCACCGATACCGTGCGCCATGTGCTGGTAGGCGTCAGCACATCATTCTGCGGCAGCGCCTTCGACGGCATCGCCCAGCAGCTCGCACAAGCGCAGGACATCCTCCAAGACGGCACCAACGCAGCCGGCGTTCCGTGCAACGCCATCTCCATCGGGCTCGGCTTCGTCGCCCAGCTCGTCGCGAACCCCACGAAGGTCGGCGTGGACCCTCCCGTGCCGCCGGACCCGTGCGACGCCGGCACGGATTAGCAGCGTGATAGACTTCACCATCGCGGCGCGCGCCGCGGGTAGGTGACCATGCCCTATCGCGATCCCATCGACACCGTCCTCGCGCGGTGCGCCGAGCTTCGGCGCCGCGTCGAGGCGCTGCAACGACAGAAGATCGAGGCGCCGGAGCGGTTCGGCCTCGCCGAGGCGCTCGCCTGGGAGACCTATCTGAAGGCGCGACTCGCCGCGCTGCAGGTTCGCGAGGACGAGGCCGTCTGCGATGACGAGCTGGGAGGGATCGTTCACGCCGCTCCGCCGGTCGAGGTATCCCGCTTTCGTTCGGCGACGCCGATGTGGCCGTTCATCATCGTCGGCGCGAGCGTCGCCACTCTGGTGGTGGGCCTCTTCGCTGCGTTCCGGTAGCCGCGGCCGACTCCGTCTCCGTCTCTGTCTCCGCCTCCGCCTCCGTTCCGCTCGGATATCCCCACCTCCCCCGCCCGAGCGAAGCGACGGGCGTGGGGGGAGTCATCCCCGCGGCCAGTACGTGGTGAACGTCGTCCCCTCGGCCTCCGACGACGTCACCTCCACTCGCCCGCCGTGGGCCTTCACGATCTGATCGACCACGAACAGCCCCAGGCCGAGACCCCCGTGGGCGCTCGCGACGGCTCCTCGACCGCGACGGAACGGGTCGAAGATGGTGTCGATCTCGTCGGCGGGGATGGGCGCGCCCCAGCTGTGCACGGCAAGCTCGACGTCCTTCTCCCGGCCGCGGACGGTCACGGTGACCGGGCGCTCCGGGGACCCGTATCGGAACGCGTTCTCGATCAGGTTGGTCACGACCTGGAGCGCTCGATCGGAGTCGCACCGCACGGTGAGGTCACCTTCGGAGCGAAGCTCGATCGCCCGGTCCGCTTGGGTGCTGCGGAGGGTCTCCACGGCCGACGCCATCAGCTGGCCGAGGTCGACCTGGGTCGGGCGAACGGGGAGCCCCTCGGGGCTACGGCTCCTCGCAAAATCGAGGAGGTCCGAGATCATCCGGCTCATTCGGTGCGCGCTGTTCTTGATCGTCGCGGCGTGTCGAAGCGTGGACGGGGGCACCGCTTCGCCCTTCTCCAGGAAGTCGGCCGCCAGGCTGATGGTAGCGAGCGGCGTCTTGAGATCGTGGGCGAGGATTCCCATGAAGCGCTCGCGATTCTGCTCGTTGTCGTAGAGCGACTTGGCCATGCTCCTGAGCGTCGCGGCCAGCGCTTCTTGCTCCTTGGTGCCGTTGACCGGTGGAAGCGCGGCCGTGAGATCGCCGCCCCGCAACTTCCGTGCGTACTGCCCCAACGCGGAGATCACCCGCGTCAGCCGGCCTGCCAAGTACGCCGCCAGCGCGATCGCGACCACGGCCGAAGCGGCGGAGAGCGCCAGGATCTCGCGCTCGAGCTTCCTCACGGGCGCCCGCGCCTCGTGGAGATCGATGTGCGCCATGACGCAGCCGCCGCCGAGCTCCTTGATGTAGCGGAACCCGTGGATGATGAGCACGCCCCGGTAGTCGAGATCCTCGGCCGAGCCGTCTTCCCCCGCGAGGCACCTCAGCATCGGGCTCATTCGAATCGGATAAATGTGCCCCATGGGGCCCTCGTAACGAGGGGTCGTCAAGAAGTAGCCCTTCGGATCCGCGACGAAGGTCTCTCCCGACTCCCCCAGCGCCGGGACGCGCGCGAAGAGGGGATCCAGATCGCTGCCCCTCCAGACGACACGGATGCCTGCTCCGTTGGGGTCCGTGCGCGTCATGACGTACCGCTGAACGCCAGCGCGGTCGCGGAAGGGCTGGGCGATGACCCCGGGGATCGGCGCCGGGAGCGGATCCAGGCCCTCCCACGTGCCGACCTCGAGGGGTGCCGCCCCCGGCCGCACGACGACCGCGGCCTCCGCCTTTTCGCGGGCGAGGACCCGTCGCGCATCGCCTCGGAGGCACTCCTCGGTCGAGCACCTGTTCATGTTGTCCACGAAGACGCCGAGGCGCTCGAACTGCGCCGTCAACGTACGGACGAGCAACGTCTTCTTGGCCTCGGCCACCGCGTCCACGGTGCGGTCTGCGTCGCGTTGGATGGTGCCGCTCGCTGCACGGAAGGTGAAGACCGCGAGAGTCGCGCAGACTCCGAGCGCGAGCAGCGCCATCGAGAGCGTCAGCCGAGCGCGCAGCGAAAGGGGATGCCGTGACCAGTGCATGAGTCGTCCAGCGCTTTCGCGCTCGGGGAGCCCTCAGGGGGCCCTGGGCGAATATGCGCACTCTCCCGTGCGCTCGCCTCGGCCGCTCGAAGCGCCGTGCGTGCACCGTCACGCGCCGACTCTGCGACTCGACCGTTCTCAGCCCGTCGCGGTCTGCGGCGCGCGCCTCAGGGCGATCCGCATCCCCTCGATCGCGTGCGCCAGCTCGGAGCCGGAGACGCGCTCGTTCGCGTTGTAGAACATGCGCTCCAGCCACTGACACGTCTCTTCGACCGTCCCGCAGACCATCATCGGGATGCGTGTCCGGAAGGCGCTCATGGCCGCGGAGATGATCCCGCGCATCGCCGCCGCGACGAATCCCTCGGCCAGCAGGGCGACCCCCACGCCGCGCGTCTGCGCGGGCGCGCTCCGCGCCAGGTCCATGAAGGCTCGGCGCGTCTCGTCCGACTGCTTGCGCGAGTCGCCCGGCCGCGAGTCGATCACGTGGACGTAGCCGATCCCGCGCGACGGATGCGTGCTCGTGACCTCGGCCAGGGCGTCGGCGATCATCTGCACGTGCTCCGGCGCCAACGGGCGCGTGGCCACCAGCACGATCACGGTGTCGAGCACGGCGATGGTGCGGCTCTCGTCGGAGTAGAGGATTCGCGGCTGTAGTCCCATGGCCGGGCTTGTTGCTACCTTTGGGCGATGGGGCTCTCACACCTAGCGCGCCGGGTCAAGGTTTCGGGTCTGGCGACCGTGATCATCGTCATGGGGGCCAGCTGTTCCGGGGCCTCGCCGCCGCCGACGCACCCCACGCCCGAGCAGCAGGCGAGCGCGGATCAGCTGCTGACCGGGCCCGACTGGTACCGGCACGCGATCTTCTACGAGGTCAACGTCCGCTCCTTCACGGACTCGAACGGGGACGGCATCGGCGATCTCGCCGGGCTCACCTCCCGACTCGACTACCTCAAGGACCTCGGCATCGACGCGATCTGGCTGATGCCCATCATGCCGACGCCGTTCTTCGACTCCGGCTACGACATCGCGGACTATCGCACCATCAACCCGGACTACGGCGACATGGCCGCCTTCGACGCGCTGCTCGCCGCCGCGCACCAGCGCAAGATGCGCGTGATGATGGACCTCGTGCTCAACCACACGTCGTCCGAGCACGCGTGGTTCAAGGACTCGAGCTCGAGCGCGACCGGCACGTACGCCGACTGGTACGTCTGGTCCGACACGCCCTCGCGCGCGGACATCGGCTGCGGCACCTACTCGCCCCAGTTCGGCGACAGCGCGTGGACGTTCGTGCCGGCCCGCAACCAGTACTACTTCCACCGCTTCTACCCGCAGCAGCCGGATCTGAACTATCGCAACCCCGCGGTCGTCGCCGAGACGCTCGACACGGTGAAGTTCTGGCTGACCAAGGGCGTCGACGGCTTCCGCTGCGACGTCATCGGGCTCCTCTTCGAGAGCGCGACGGGCTGCGACATGATCCCGGAGACGGTCGACTACATCAAGCAGCTGCGCGCCGTGCTCGATCAGTTCCCCGACCGCGCGATGGTCGCGGAGACGGACATCGGGTTGGGCCCCGCGCCGTACTTCGGCTCGGGCTCGGACATGTTCCACATGGCCTTCAACTTCCCCTACGGCTACCTCTGGGGCGTCGCGTTCCTCGGGGAGAACTCGACGATGATCTACAACGCGCTGGAGCCGGTGGTGACGACGTATCCGCCCGGCGCCCAGGACGCGTCGCTGATCGGCTCGCACGACGTGGCGCGCGCGTGGTCGCACGCGAGCCAGCTCGCGTGGCGGCAGCAGCGCGCGGTCGAGATCTCGATGTTCACGAAGGCGACGCCCTTCGTCTACTACGGCGACGAGCTCAGCGTGCGCGACGGCACCACGTTCGTGGTCGACTCGCGCGACTCGGCGCGGACGCCCATGCCGTGGGTGCCGGGCGCCGGGCACGGCTTCTCGACCGCAACGCCGTGGCTCCCGTTCTCCGCCGACGCCGATCAGACCAACGTCCAGACCGAGGACGCCGATCCGAGCTCGATGCTCACGTTCTACCGGCAGCTCTTGACGTTCCGTCGCGGGCACGCGGTGTGGGGCACCGGAGACATGACTCTCGTCCCGCTCGACAACACCGCGCTCCTCGCGCTCGTGCGACAGAACGCGCAGGAGGCGTACCTCGTCGTGGAGAGCCTCTCCGAGGATCCGCAGCAAGCCAGCGGACAGCTCACCGCGCCGCTGCCGGCGGTGGGGCCCGTCGTATGGGGCAACGGGCAGGCGTCCATCGACGGGACCACCCTCCACGTGCAGCTCCCGGGCGAGGGCTCGGCGGTCTTCAAGCTGGCGGCGCCTTGAGAGCGGTCATCGCGGCGCTCGCCGCGGCAGCGCTCGCGTGCTCTCCTTACCACGACGGCGTCGACGCTCCGGCGGACCACCAGAGCTCGCTCGACGAGGGGGCGCTGCTTCCGCTCGGCACGCAGAACGGGCGCATCGTCGACGCGGCGGGCCGTCAGGTCATCCTCCGCGGCGTCGAGCACCACGCGCTGCAGGACGTCGACTACGCCGGGCGCGAGGTGTTGCCCGGGGACTATCCCCTCATCGCTTCGTGGGGCTTCACCACCGTGCGCATGGCGATCTCGTGGAGCCGCCTCGAGCCGTCGCCGGGCCAGTACGACGACGGCTACGTGGCCGAGATCCGCGCCGCGATGGACGCGTGCCTCGCCGCGGGGCTCACGGTGGTCCTCGAGTGGCACCAGGACCTGTGGGGTCGTTGCTCGCAGGCCGGATCGCTCATCGCGTCGAACGCCGCGAACGGCGCGCCCGACTGGACGTGTCCTGCTGGTCCGGTGCCTGCCCTGGGCGCGCTCTTCGATCGCCTCTGGAGCAACCAGGACGGCTTGTTCGACGCGTTTCTGGCGGCCTGGGGTCACATCCTCGCCGCGCTCGGGAACCACGCGGCGCTCGCGGGGCTCGACGTCTTCAACGAGCCGTCGGGAACCGCGCAGACCCCCTCGCTCGAGCGGGACTACGTCTACCCCGCGTATCGCAAGATCGTCCCCGCGCTGCGCGCCGCCGGCGCGACCGGTCTGCTGTTCGTCGACGCGACGCTGGCGCGCAACGACGACACGAGCCTCTACACCGAGCCGCTCGACGACCTCGGCGCGGGCGTGGTCTTCGCGCCGCACCTCTACTCGGGGTGGATCGAGCTCTACATCCTCCAGACGCCCGTCTCGCCCGACGCCAAGGCGCAGGACTTCGCCGCCGCCGTCGCGCAGGCCGGAGCGCTGCACCTGCCGCTCTGGAACGGCGAGTGGGGCGTCAATCTCGACCTGCCGAGCGCCGACGCGGACCTCGAGACGCACGTCGGCCTCGAGGACTCGTCGCTCATCGGCTCGTCGTACTGGGCCTTCGAGCGCGCCGTCCCGACCAACGGCAACCCGTCCATCTCCGGCGCGCAGTCCATCCTCGATCAGAATCGCCAGCCGCGACAGGACGTCGTCGACCGGCTCTCGCGTCCCTACCCCATCCAGACGCCCGGGACCCTCGTCGGCAGCGCGTACGATTTCACGGCTCATCGCCTCGTCGTGACGCTCGACGCCGACCCGGCCATCGCGGCGCCGATGGTCCTCTACGCCCCGGCTCGTCACCTCTCGTCCGCGAAATGCCTCTCGGTGACGGGCCCCGGCGGCTGGCACTGGGACGAGCACCCCGACCGCGAGCGCGTGCTTTTGAGCTTCGACGCGCCGGGGCGCTACACCGTGACGCTCCAGCGCTGCGGCTAGCCCTTCCCGAGCCGACGCGGCAGAGGTGAAAGCTGCCGCGGAGGCGCTATGCTCCGCGACCAGCCATGCACGTCCCCGCCATCGTCGGATCCCTCGTGGGCGTCGTCGGCTCCATCGTCGGTGGCGTCGTCATCCTGGCGTGGCGCGTGCGCGAGACGCAGACGCCGGTGACTGCGAAGAAGCTGCTGTTGCCGCCGCTGGCGATGAGCTCGGGCTTCTCCATGTTCTTCGCGCCGCAGATGCGCGTGCCGTGGACGTGGGCGCTGTGCGCGTTCGCGGCCGGCGCGCTGCTGTTCGCGTATCCGCTCATCCACACCTCGCGGATGGTGCGCCAGGGCGAGGTGATCCTGATGCAACGGTCGAGGGCGTTCCTCGTCATCCTCCTCGGCCTGTTCGCGGTTCGCCTGCTGGCGCGCCAGTACGTCGAGCAGTACGTCTCGATGACGCAGACGGCCGCGCTCTTCTTCGTCCTCGCGTTCGGCATGCTCCTGCCGTGGCGGCTGGCGATGTTCGCGTCGTACCGCGGGCTGCTGGCGGCGAAGGGCTAGTCGACGCGGAACACGTCCCAGTCGATCCCTCCGGATGAAACCGAAACGCTCGCGGCCGGACGATCGAGCCATGTCTCCACCACGCGAGCCCAGAACTTCCTGGCGGAGAGATTAGACCGCCTGACTCGAATCTCCCATCGTCCGGGGAACGCAGCGAAGATCGCGTGGGCCGCGGTGCTGCCGACCTTTCTTCCGCGCGCGCCGCGAAGCACGAAGAACTCCGCGACGTCCATCACGTCGCTCGCGTCCGTGAGACGCGATCCCCTCCTGACGAGGGCGAACCCGGACACCTTTCCCCTCCATCGGATGAAGAAGGGGAAATGGCCGGCGTCGGTCCACCATTGGTCACCGAGGTCGACATCGAAGCGACCGTCCGCCTGGAGGTCGAGCGGTACGTGCTCGCTGAAGTCGTGAGCATAGAGCTCGAGCAGATTGCGGAGGACCGGAGCCTGGTCCTTGGCAATCGGATCGAGCATGACCTCCGGAACGGCGGTGTCGCGCTCCATCGCGACGCCCTCAATAGCACGCGCGCGAGGCCCTTCCGATTGCGCCGCGCGCAGCCTCTGCGGCAGCGTTGATGGGCTGTGTCGCGGAGGTCATGCCCGCGAGGTAGCAACAGCCGGACCACGCGGCGCGTCTTGCGTGCAGGCCACACCTTTCCCGTAGGCCAAGGTGCCATGAGACCGTTTGCAGCCGTCGCTGCCGTCGCCTTCGCGGTTGGGCTACCGGTCGTCATCGGCGCCCCGCAGCAGCAGCGCCGTGACTACGACCCCACCTGCATCGAGGTGGGCGGCATCAGCGTCTGGGGCATCACCGGCTACAACCACATCGTCTTTCTCACCAACCGCTGCCAGCCGACGTTCGTCTGCGTCGTCTCCACCGACGTGACCCCTGAGCCTCGGGAAGCGACCGTGCCCGGCAACACGACCGTGAGCGTCTTCATGGCCTACAACTCGCCGGCGCCCTTCTTCTACCCGAACGTCTCGTGCGAGCCGGTGTCGAAGTAACGGTGTGTGATCGAGGTCAAGCTCGAAGGGCGCAGCGAGGCGATCGATCCGCTTCTTCGTGCAGATCCCGCGCGAGGGGTGGAAAGACAATGGACTCGCGGGCCAGTTGGCGATAGCTACATGCGCCAAGGAGTACCGATGGCTTCTCCCATGGCTGTCTGGAGAACTCTCGCCGGCAAGAAGGCCGTCATGGCCGTCACGGGCGTGGTCCTCGTCCTATTCATCATCGAGCACATGCTCGGCGACCTGTTGGTCTTCGCCGAACCGGAGAAGCTCAATGGCTACTCCCACCTGCTCAAGCACACGATCATCGAGGTGACCTGGGCGCTGCGCGCGGGCCTGTTCGTCTCGCTCATCCTGCACGTCGTGGCCGCGATTCAGGTCGCCGCGGCGTCGCGGGCGGCCAGACCGGTGGCCTACGCGGTGAAGAAGGACATCGCCACGAGCTACGCCGCCCGGACGATGCGCATCACCGGGCCGCTCTTGCTCGTCTACCTCGTCTACCACCTGATGATGTTCACGTTCCTCACGACCGGTCCTGGCTACAGCGAGACCGACGTGCACCGGAACGTGGTCCTCGCATTCTCGGTGCCGTGGATCGCGGGCGTGTACATCGCGGCGATGCTGATGCTCGGCACGCACCTGTACCACGGCGCCTGGAGCATGCTGCAGACGCTCGGCCGGGGAAGGGCGAAGCATCCGACGCTGCGCCGCGTGGTCGCGCCGGCCTTCGCGCTCGTCGTCACCGCCGGCTACGTTTCCATCCCGCTCGCGGTCCTCGCGGGCCTGGTCAAGTGAGGGCGCGATGACACTCGACTCTCGAATCCCCTCCGGCCCCGTCGCGGAGAAGTGGGATCGCCACCGCTTCGAGATGAAGCTGGTCAACCCGGCCAACCGGCGCAAATACAAGGTGATCGTGGTCGGCTCGGGCCTCGCCGGTGCCTCGGCTTCGGCCTCGCTCGCGCAGATGGGCTACGTGGTCGACTGCTTCTGCTACCAGGACTCGCCGCGCCGCGCCCACTCGATCGCCGCGCAGGGCGGCATCAACGCCTCGAAGAACTACCAGAACGACGGCGACAGCGTCTGGCGCCTCTTCTACGACACCGTCAAGGGCGGCGACTTCCGCTCCCGCGAGGCGAACGTCTACCGGCTGGCGCAGCTCTCGGCGAACATCATCGACCAGAGCGTCGCGCTGGGCGTGCCCTTCGCGCGCGAGTACAGCGGCTACCTCGCCAACCGCTCCTTCGGCGGCGCGCAGGTCTCCCGGACGTTCTACGCGCGCGGGCAGACGGGCCAGCAGCTGTTGCTCGGCGCCTACGCGGCGCTTTCCCGCGAGATCGCGCTCGGCCAGGTCATCATGCACCCGCGCACGGAGATGCTCGACCTCGTCGTCCACGAGGGCAAGGCGCGCGGCATCATCGTGCATGATCTGGTCACCGGGAAGATGAGCCGGCACTCGGCCGACGCGGTCGTGCTGGCGACCGGCGGCTACGGCAACGTCTTCTTCCTCTCGACCAACGCGCGGGGCTGCAACGTCACCGCCTCCTACCGGGCCCACCGGCGCGGCGCGTACTTCGCCAACCCCTGCTTCACGCAGATCCACCCGACGTGCATCCCCGTCACGAGCGAGCACCAGAGCAAGTGCACGCTCATGAGCGAGTCGCTGCGCAACGACGGGCGCATCTGGGTCCCGAAGGAGATCGGCGACAAGCGCGCGCCGAAGGACATCCCCGAGAGCGAGCGCGACTACTACCTCGAGCGGCGCTACCCCGCCTTCGGCAACCTCGTGCCGCGCGACGTCGGCTCGCGCGCGGCCAAGCAGGCGTGCGACGAGGGGCGCGGCGTGGGCCCCGGCGGCCGCGGCGTGTACCTGGATTTCGCCGACGCCATCAAACGCCTCGGCGAGGGCGTCGTCCGGCAGCGCTACGGCAACCTGTTCGACATGTACACGAGCATCACCGGCGAGAGCCCGTACTCGAAGCCGATGCGCATCTACCCGGCCATCCACTACACGATGGGCGGCCTCTGGGTGGACTACAACCTGATGAGCAACGTCCCGGGCCTGCACGTGCTCGGCGAGGCGAACTTCTCCGATCACGGCGCCAACCGCCTCGGCGCCTCGGCGCTCATGCAGGGCCTGGCGGACGGCTACTTCATCATCCCCTACACGGTCGGCGACTACCTCGCCCGCGTCTCACCCAAGGACAGGCTCGACACCGACCACCCGGCCTTCGTCTCCGCGGAGAAGGACGTGAAGGAGAAGCTCGACAAGCTCGTGGCGATCGACGGCAAGCGCACCGTCGACTCCTTCCACCGCGAGCTCGGGCTCTTGCTCTGGGACAAGTGCGGCATGGCGCGCAACGCGAAGGGCCTCGAGGAGGCGCTCGCCAAGATCCCGGAGCTGCGCGAGGAGTTCTGGAAGGACGTGAAGGTGTCCAACGAGGGCGAGAGCTTCAACCAGTCGCTGGAGCACGCCGGGCGCGTCGCGGACTTCCTCGAGTTCGGCGAGCTGCTCGTGCGCGATGCCCTCTTGCGCGACGAGTCGTGCGGCTGTCACTACCGCGAGGAGCACGTGACGTCCGACGGCGAGGCCAAGCGCAACGACGACAAGTTCTGCTACGTGGCAGCCTGGGAGTTCCAGGGGGTCGGCAAGGAGCCGACGCTCCACAAAGAGGAGCTCACCTTCGAGAACGTCCACCTCGCGCAGAGGAGCTACAAATGAAGCTCACGCTGAACATCTGGCGGCAGAACGGCCCCAAGGACGAGGGCCGCCTCGTCGCTTACGAGATGAAGGACGTCGAGCCGGACATGTCCTTCCTCGAGATGCTCGACCTGCTCAACCAGCGCCTCGTCCTCGAGGGCGAGCGGCCGATCGCGTTCGACTCCGACTGCCGCGAGGGCATCTGCGGCACCTGCGGCTTCATGATCGGCGGGGTGGCCCACGGGCCGCTCAAGATGACCACGACGTGCCAGCTGTTCATGCGCAACTTCAAGGACGGCGACACCATCTTCTGCGAGCCGTTCCGGTCCAAGGCGTTCCCCATCGTGAAGGACCTGGTCGTCGACAAGAGCTCCCTCGACCGGATCGTGCAGGCTGGAGGCTTCATCTCGGCGCGCACGGGCGCCGCCCCCGAGGCGAACTCGATCCTCGTCTCGAAGGCAGACGCCGATCTCGCGATGGACGCCGCGGCTTGCATCGGCTGCGGGGCGTGCGTCGCCGCCTGCCCGAACGCCTCGGCGACGCTCTTCACGGCCGCGAAGATCTCGCACCTCGCGCTGTTGCCGCAGGGCCAGCCCGAGGCCAAGCAGCGCGCGCTCCGTATGGTCGCGCGCATGGACGAAGAAGGCTTCGGCGCTTGCTCGAACCACGGCGAGTGCGAGGCCGTGTGCCCGAAGGGGATCTCGATCGCCTTCATCGCCAAGGCGAACCGCGAGTACCTGATGGCCGCCGTCACCGAAGAGCCCGAGCCCCTGATGCGCGTCTGAAGTGCGACGTCGGCGTGCTCCCTGCACGCCGACTGAGCGCCCGGGCCGGCGAAAACGTTCGCCCCTGGCCCCGACACGCGCCACAATGCGGACGGGAAGGGTGGTGCTTATGTTGCGCAATGTGCTTGGCGTCGCGGCGGCGATTTTCGTCGTCACCATGGCCGCGGCGGGGGGATGCGGCGGCCAGATCGTGGGGGCCGACGGTGGCGGCGGCGGGTGCACCGTCCCCGGCGGCACGTACCTCGAGCACTTCGTCGCGGAGTCTCCCTCCTGCCCCGCGCTGCAGGACACGACCTACACGTTCAACGGGACGACCACGCTCTCGGCCATCGACGCGGGGGCGCCGTCGAACGGGTGCACGGTGGACGTCACCGGCTGCACCGTGAGCTACGCCTGCACGCAAATGTCGGGCAGCTATACGATCCAGATGAACGAATCGCTGAGCTACGCGAGCGACGGCACCGCGGCGGGCAAGGTGACCGAGACCGTCACCGGCAACAACGTCAGCACGACCTGCACCTACGACGTCACCGTCTCGAAGAAGTAATCCCTTCCGCGCGGGCTGGAACGCCGGTTGCGTTCCAGGAAGGAATTGCAGCCCATCGAAGCACACCACGAACGCAAGAGCCTCCGGCGCAATCATGCGAGCGCAGAGGTGCGCGAGCACACCCTGCTCGAGCTCGCCAAGCGCGATACCACCGACTTCTTGGGGACCTGCAGAGCCGTCACGGAGGCCGCGGCGGTGCTCGTCGGGGTCGAGCGCGCGAGCGTGTGGCGCTTCGACGGCCCCAAGCTCGTCTGCGAAGACCTGTTCTTGCGTGATGGCGCACGACACGCGTCCGGACAGGCGATTCCGCTGTCGAGTTGCCCGACCTACTTCGCCAGCATCTCGCAGAGCCTGGCCGTTCGGGCGCGCGACGCGCACACCGACGTGCGAACCCGCGAGCTCGAAGACTCCTACCTCCGCCCGCTCGGCATCGGCGCGATGCTCGACACGCCGATCTGGCACCCCGGCGGCATGTGGGGGATTCTCTGCTGCGAGCACGTCGGCGGGCCGCGTCGCTGGACGGGGCGCGAGGAGCGCGCCGCGGCGCGCATGGCCGATCTGGTCGCGCGCTCGCTCGAGACCTCGACGCGCCGCGCCGCCGAGGAGCGCTCGAAGATCATCCTCGAGGCCATCCCGCAGTACGTGCTCGTCGTCGATGACCAAGGCGTCGTGATCGAGGCGAGCGCCGCGGCGACACGCACGATGGAGACGGTCGGCGGGATCGCGCTCACCGCGCGCTTCGAGAGCCTCGAGCTCCACAACCTCGCCGGAGAGTCGATCCCGCAGGCGCAGTGGCCCACCGAACGCGCCCGGCGCGGCGAGACCGTGCGCGGCGAGATCGTCGAGGTCCGCTCCCGCGTCACCGGGCAGAGCAGGTGGCTGCGCGCGACGAGCGCCCCGGTGAGGATCGGCGGGAACATTCACGGCGCGGTGGTCATCTTCGAGGACGTGGCGGAGGAGATCCGCATCGAGCGCGTGAAGCGGGAGATGCTCTCCGCCGTCGCGCACGAGCTGCGAACGCCGGCGACCATCGCCAAGGGGTACGCGCAGCGACTCCAGAGAGCGCGCGGGCGGACACCGGACGAGTGCCGCGCGCTCTCCGCCATCGAACGCGCGACGGATCGGATCGCGCGGCTCGCCGAGGACCTCGTGGATCTCTCGGCGATCACGCTCGGGCGCATCGTCCTCTCGATGGAGCACGTCGATCTCACCGAGGTCGCGCTGCGCGCGGTGGAGGGCGCTCCCGGGGCGCGCACGCACCTCGTGCGCTTCAAACCCTACCGCACGCCCGTCCCGGTCTTCGGCGATCCGATGCGAATTCGGAGGGTCATCGGCGAGCTCGTCGAGAACGCTGCCCGCTGCTCGAGCGCCGGCTCCGAGATCGAGGTCGAGCTCTGTGAAGACGAAGACAACGCGAAGGTGTTCGTGCGCGATCACGGCGTCGGCATCCCCGAGATCGCGCAGAGCAGGATCTTCGAGCCCTTCTTCCG
This sequence comes from Polyangiaceae bacterium, assembly GCA_035470765.1. GTDB lineage: Bacteria > Myxococcota_A > Polyangia > Polyangiales > Polyangiaceae > DASXHD01. The sequence goes on from DATIQP010000173.1 coordinate 26,146, forward strand.
CGCGCACGTCGGGACGCCCAGCGACGTCGGCGGCCTCGGGATCGGCCTCTTCCTCGCTCAAGAGATCGTGACCCGCCACGGCGGCTCGATCTCCTTCGAGAGCGAGGAAGGAGAGGGGAGCACCTTCGTGGTGAGCCTTCCGCTCGACAAGGAGGCTGAATGATCCCGCCGCTCGTCCTGGTCGCCGAAGACGATCCCGAGCTCCGCGAGCTGGTCGCCCTCACCCTGACCGACGCGGGCATGGACGTCGAGGAAGCCCGCGACGGCCACGAGGCGCTCGCGCACGTCGTCGCGCGAAAACCCGACCTCGTGCTGCTCGACATGCGGATGCCCGGCATGGATGGCCGCGCGTTCTGCACCGCGCTCCGCGAGCTCGGCGAGCTCGGCGAGCCTCCGCGCGTGGTCGTGATGACCGCTGGCGATCGAGCGGCTCAGACCGCAGCAGAGCTCGGCGCGGTGAGCTGGCTCGCGAAGCCGTTCGACATCGACGAGCTCGTCGCGACGGTGCGCCGCTCCCTCTAGGCGCCTGTCCCGTACTGCATTTCCGGCGCTGAAGAAAATCGGAAACGCGCGTAAGATGGCTAACTGCGTCGTCCGACCCACGCGTTGACGGAGCTCCTTGGTGACTGAACTTCCCCCTCGACCGACGTTGCGAGCCCGATGACCGAAGAGCGGCGTGGCCACGCGCGGAAGCGGATTTCGGCGTCGGTGACGTTCACCACCGGCGGAGGCGCACCCCTTCGCGGTTGGCTACGCGACATCAGCCGCGGCGGGTGCTTCGTCGCCACCCAATCGCGCCTCGCGGTGGGCGAGCTCTTCGAGCTCGAGTTCCGGCTCCCCGGCATGTTCGACGCGATCACGGGCAAGGCGCGCGTCGTGTGGCTGCGCGAGAAGAGCATCAACGAACTTCCCGCGGGCATGGGAGTCGCCTTCGTCGACGTGCCCGCCCAGAAGCTCGACGCGATCGACCGGATGAGCAGCCCGTCGGTGGCTCGGGCGCGCGCGAAGACGATGGTCGGCGTGGCGCCTCCCCCCGCTGCTTCGTCTCCGTCGTTCTCCCCGGAGGTCCCGGAGGAGCCGAACGTCGCGGAGGAGCCGAAGAAGTCGGCCGAGGCCGCCGAGGAAGGCCACGACACGGCCGCGGAGGGCGTCCCGGTCGTCGAAGACATCACCGACGTCGTTCCGATGCCGCTGCAGGCCGAAGCTGCCGAGCCTCCGCCGCCGCCCTCGCCCGCGCCACCGCCTGAGGCCCCTCCCGCGCCCGTCGCCCCGCCGCCACCATTCCCTCCACCCCCGCCCGTGCCGCTGCCGCCATCGAAGCGGCACAACGCGCGATGGATCGCGCTCGGCGGCGTCGTGCTGCTCCTCGGGGCGGGCGTGGCCGGCC